>CAUCWU010000223.1 GCA_958446555.1 uncultured Lachnospiraceae bacterium
ATATTTTGTAGCTGTAGGTTTGATAGTTATGTTCTTTATGGGAGCTCATGAAGAGATTGCAGGCATTTTTGGAGAGATTCTAAGGATTTTCGGGAGCCACCCGGGACAGGGAATTCACCCCGTCCCAGTGGCTCTTTTTAACTTATTGGGAACTCCATTCTTCAATTTTACAACTATGTTTTTTTGTCTTTTTGTCATAATTAATTCCAACGAGAAGAATTTTTCCTGTATACTGCAAAAGTGATTGTGGATAGTGTCTTTCTTTTATTTGATCGATAGCAGTTTGGGCATTTTTATTCCATTTCAGTTCTGCTACGATTGCGGGATATTCATTTTTGTATTCAGTCTTCGGAATAAAGACAAAATCAGCAAATCCTCTGCCTGTCGGAAATTCTCGAATTGGCTTAAAATAATACTGCATTGCACTTAAATAGGCAATGGATAAAACACAACTCAACGAATTTTCGTTGTTGTATTGGATTGAAGAGATATATTCTGAATGAATTTTTTCTGTTTTTTCTGCTGCGGTTTGTTCCTCTTTATCAAGAGTCGCATCAAGAAGTTCCTCTGAATCCTGTAGAAATAGATTTAATTCATTCCATTTTTTTCGCTTGACTGCAAATAATAATTCTTGGCGAATCTCCTCATTTGGAATATAGGCGCACAGCATTGATTGATTATAAGCAAGATATCCCAAATGTATTAGGAGCGTTAACACATCTCTTATTAACACATCCCACTCATCTATAATTACAACAAATTTAATTCCTGTCTGCGCGTTAATACAAGACATTGCCCCGTATGCTGTAGATACATTTTCGAATGATAGTTGCGGATATACTTCTTTTAATTCATCTACTACATGACGATTTAGATAAGAAACAGTCTCTTCTGCTGAGCTAGCATCCATCATGCACCATTGTATATCCAAATAAATTACATCATATGATTTAAATGTTTTTGGTAAGAATCACTTTTTGCAATTTCGTAATTTTTGAATATACGATCTGAATTGCAACCTCTGCTGTAATAAGCACAAAGCATATCAGCGGTAACAGACTTGCCAAAACGTCTCGGTCTGCTACTGCAGATCAAAGCCTGCTTTGTGTTGACTACACTGTTTGTGTATGACAACAAACCTGTTTTATCAACATAAATTTGTGAATTGATCGCAACCTCAAATGCTGCATTTCCTGGATTGATAAATCGTCTCATATTGAGTTACCGCCTTTCTGCTTTTTCTTTTATTGTAGCACATTATAGCACTCTTGCAATCAAATTAATTCTTGTAAATGAGATTTTCTCATGGTATACTGGAAAAAAATTAGGTCGCTGAAGAAGTTTTTTCGGAGATAGAGATTGTAACTTTGCAAAACGGAGATAAAAATGGGTAATTCAAAGGAAACAATATGCGGGGAATTATTATATAAGTTAATGATATATGAGAAAATGAATTTCAGAGTTGAAGGAAGATGGAAGGTAAGTGAACAAAAGGAACTGTTAAAAGATCTAAGCGTAATGAAACGATTGGTTCAGCTAATAGAACTAAAAAATGATATTACAATTGAAGAAATTAAAAATATGGCTCCGTATTTGGATAAGAAAGTAAATATAGGTGATGCTCTCACAGGAAAAGATACAGTGGTAATGAAATTTGATCATAAGGCAAATGAAATAATTGATTTAAAAATGTTAAACTTGATAGAAATAGCAGAAAATATAATCTTTGAAAATCAGAAGGCAACGGCATTAAAGAAAATAATTTTTCAGAAGAAGAGAAAAGAACAAATATGGTTTATTTTAATGGCATTGCATAATTTGCCGAGAATTTATTTGGATGGAGAGGGCGTATTTGATGATGTAACAATAATGTTGATTTCACCAGAGGATGCGATAGAATATAGTAGATCATATATTGAAGCGTTAGAAAAGAAATGCTGTTGAATGGGATATATGGTATGAAATATTCTCGGAGAAAGGGAAGATGAGAATGAAAATTTTTTTGGGTTCAGAGACTGAGGGGCGAGCTGATAGTTTATTGTTACCAGTCCGAAATAAGGTAGATTCGCTTTTGAATGGTATTCGAGAAAAGGATTATGGAAAGGCTCTATCGGATATTGGTATATTTTCAATCATAATGAAGGATGAAATGTACGATTCAGGTGGCTACCCGGAACGAAAATATTATCGAAAAACAAGTGGAAGTGCCGATATTAGATTGAGACTGAATTATAATGAATTTTGTAATGCCACACAAGAAGAACGAATGGAATTGTACAAGAGAGATGTGTGGAAAGCATTTTCTATAGCTGCAGATAAGGCTAAAGTGGTGGATTGTCAATTCAAAAAGGAAGAGTTGATAAATGACGTGGAAAAAATGCTGGGATTATTCAACCTTCAAGAGAGTAAGAAAAATAATGGAATGATCATTTATCTTGCTGGAGAAACGGAAGGAAAAGCAATTGCGCGCTTTCGAGAAGTAGTACAGTTGGTTGATCCTTTGTTAGATGAAATAAGAGAAAAAAACTATGGGAATGCATTGGTGGAGATTGGTATCTTTGTAATAATTTTGGAAGCAGGTAGATATGAAGCGGTGCATGAAAGACGCTACTATAGCAACATTAAAAAATGTGCTGAAGTGAAATTGCGGATTAATTATCAAAAATTTGTATATGGAGAATTGGAAGATAGAATTAACATGTGTAAAGAGTTAATTTTAAGAGCTTTTGAGATTATCGTAGAAAAAATACAGAAGAAAAATCAAGAATTTAAAGGTGAGGAGCTATTAAGTGGTATAAATACAGCATTAGGGGGAGTAGAAAAGAATTTATACTGGGTTTAAGAGCCATTTTTCTTTGATTCGAGTGAATTGGATTTTCTGATTTTTCTTGTAAATGCGTTTTTGGAATGGTATATTGGTGGAAGTAGTGAGAAAGATTATGTGGAAGGGTAGGGCATTGAATGAGAAAGATTGAAGTTATCGATTGTGAAGCGTATTTTAAAACGAAGAAAATCAAAAAGAATATAAAAGTACAGATATTAGATTTTGAATATGATGAGAATATTGACGAGAATTTGATGGAAAGCGAACTATTGAAACTGTCCAGTGGATTGCCTATGGAGCTATGGACAATACAAATGGTGGATTATATTTATAAGAAAAAAAGCTTAGGGAATATGTGGAAAAAAATAAGAGACAATTATTCGATTGATGATACATTTAATGAAATAGAATTATATAAAGAAGAGCAGGCATACTTATGGCAATTAGGAAAAGCAAGCATAAATCGAAAAAGTATGAAGGCGGTTACTAATTATCTGATAGATTCTTTGAATTGTTCTTTTCTGCTTATTGGAGAATGCCAAGACACTGCTAAGCTGATGGACATGCTATATGAATTAAGAAAAAATCCGAATGAGATAGTGGATATTATTAATTTTGTATGTTGCGGAGAGAATAAGGTGATTTATTTACTGCAGGGAAATGATGGCGCTTCATTGATATGCTTTTCAGTTTAAGTGTAGCTTTGCTAGTTGGGAGCCACCCGGGACAGGGAATTTACCCCGTCCCCAGTAGTTCTCTTTTTTTCTACTGGCCATCAGTAAACAAAACTGTAAACAGTCCTTTTCCTTGAATGGTGGTCTGGCAAATTTGTCTTTTTAATCGAATCGCAATCTGCTTTGGTGCATCTGTATAGCTTACAATCGAAACCCCAATGCTGCCATCTGGATTTTGAGCAGCTGCGGCATCAATGTCTCTGCTATAGACACTACTTCCAAGGCGGACGGCTCCTGGACGGATAACCGAGGCAAATTCGCGGATAACTTGATAGCCTGCTAGTTCCTCGAAGCTGCCATCTGATTTTGCAACAAGAGGTGCACCAAAGCCTCCTGGCACATGGCGTGGACCACCTTCCGTGTCGACAATTGCGTTCCATTCGATCCAGCGATTCATTCCATGAGTGACTTCATTTGTCAAATCATTGGCATAGCGCATCGTGTCAGATTCGTTATCGCTGCCTGGCTTGTGCAGAGGGCAACCTTCTGAACGCATTAGAATTTTATCAGGATAGTGTTCGTGAAGCATCGTCAGCGCATCATAATGATCCCCTGCATACCAGTGATAGGCAAAACCCTCAATCATATCAGCAACACCGCCAGCCATCATCTCATCTACATATTCAAGAACACGCTCCTTATTGTGATCCCACACATAGATTCCGATTTCTTTTTCTAGACCAGCTTTTTGCATAGCTGGATACAGATAATCTCGTAAAAAGATCATTTCCTCATGTGCACTCCAAACACAGCTGTCCCAAGGGGTGGCTGCATTGGATTCGTTTTGAATCGTCATCATGCCAACTTGAATGCCTGCTTTTTTATAGGCTTGCAGATAAAGAACAAGATAATTGGCCCAGTCTTTGTAGTATTCTTTTTTCAATCGACCACCACGGCAGCGACCGGCTGCATCTGATTTTGATGCAGAATCGCTTCCGTATACTTTGGCTTCATTTTCTTTTTCTTCTGGAGCCGTTTTCCATTGGGCTGGCGGTGACCATGGGCTTACTAAAACAGTGACTTTTTTGTTCGCCATTTTGATTGCCTCAAGGACAATTGGAATTGTAAAGCGAAGATCGCGCGCAATCGAAAAGGTCTTAAATTCTGGGTCAGCAATTGGGTCAGAAACTGCCTGATATTCTTCCAGAGAATAATCGCAGCTATCCAAATGCATTCGAATAAAGGAAGAATCAATTCCGTTTGGTCCAAACCAACAGCCCAGCGCTTTTTTTCTAGTTTCATCATCCATCTGTGATAAAAGAAAACAAGCTCTTTCTGTCAGTGCGCAGCCATAGCCTTCAATTGTTTGATGGGTGTAGTCTGAATAAATATTGATTAATCCAGTCTCAATATGATGCGCAAGTTC
>CAUCWU010000224.1 GCA_958446555.1 uncultured Lachnospiraceae bacterium
CATATCTGCGAAAAATCCGGTGTCCATACAGAATTTGTTCCGGATTACAACGACATTATCTCTACAAAACCATATACAGTCGATTTCTTAGGACTTCCACTGATTCACATTCGCCATGTTCCACTTATGGAAGCAGGCAATGCATTTATTAAACGCGCAATGGACATTGTTGGATCAATTGTCTGCATCGTCTTGTTTTCACCGATCATGCTTGCTGCTGCAATTGCAGTAAAGGTAAGCTCACCGGGACCGCTGATTTTTAAGCAGGAGAGAGTTGGTTTACACAATCGTCATTCAAAATGTATAAGTTTCGATCAATGACGGTACAGAAAGCATCAGAAGAGGTGAGCCGTTGGACAACCAAAAACGATGTCCGCGTAACACCAGTTGGCCGATTTATTCGAAAGACCAGTATTGACGAGCTACCTCAACTTTTCAATGTCTTAAAGGGAGATATGAGTCTGATTGGTCCAAGACCAGAGAGACCATTCTTTGTAGAGAAATTTAAGGAAGAGATTCCACGCTACATGATTAAGCATCAGGTTCGTCCTGGCATGACTGGATGGGCTCAGGTAAATGGTCTTCGTGGCGATACTTCAATTCGAAAACGAATTGATCTAGATCTCTTCTATATAGAAAATTGGAGTGTGAGCTTCGATATTCGAATTCTGTTTTTAACAGTGTTTAAAGGTTTTGTAAACAAAAACGCATATTGAAATTTGAAATTTGTTATGATAAAAATAGGTTTCAGAAAGGCATAATAAGAAAATGGCTGAAAAACGTTCCTCAATGAAAAAGAAAAGAGAACAACAACGAAAAAAAGCTGCGAAGGCAAGAAGAGTTAGGCGAACTCTTTTGGTAATAACTGAGTTTTTACTTGTCTGTGCGCTTTCGATTTGTTGTTATGGTGTCAGTATCCTTAATACAATGCAGCGTTCCACAATCAATCAAAAAGAAATTTACGTTGCAACATTTGATAATAAAGAGAATACTGATCAAACCGAAGAGGCGCAGACAGCAGTTACAGAGGAGTCACAAAAGGAAGAAGCAACAAAAGAGGCAGAGCAGGAAAGTGTTGTAGAGTCTGTCACAGCAAAGCCAGATGGAGTCGCAAATGTAAGTGAGGTGACACAGGCACCAACAATTGATGATATTTTGAGCCATCAGGAGACGGTAAATGGCTACTGGAACATTTTGCTTGTCGGTGTAGATGCCAGAGATCAGTCCAATTTGGGCGGAGGAAATGGTGTTCAGTCTGATGTTATGATGATCTGCAGCATCAATGTAAAGACGAAAGAAGTAAAAATGGTATCAATTTATCGTGATACACTGCTGAAAATGTATTCAAGAGATGCATTTGACCTTGCAAACTCTGAGTTTGCAAAGGGAAGCGACACTGATATGATCAGTATGATCAATATGAATCTTGATCTTCAGATTCAGGATGTCGTAGTAGTTAACTGGGCTGCACTGATTCGTGTTATTGATGCAATTGGTGGTATTTATTTGGATATCACACAGGAAGAGATTGATAAGGGTTATATTACCGGTTACATTACAGAGATTGAGGAGGCAACTGGTATCTGGCAGCCACAGATCACACAGGCTGGCTATCAGCTTTGTAATGGTGTTTATGCAGTTGCTTATTGCCGTAACCGCTACACAACTGGTATGGATATGGGAAGAACCAGTCGTCAGAGAGAGGTTATCGATAAGATGCTTCAGCAGGCAAAGGTGGCATCTCCGTCAGCACTTTTGACAGCAGTGCGCTATGCGTGTCCAAATATCAATACAACGTTGACGAATGATGAATTGTTTGCGCTTACAGCAGATGTAAATAGCTATACAATTGTTGATACAGAAGGTTTCCCATATACATATGATTTGGAACTGGGTACACTTGGCATGTTCGGTGTAAAGGATTCACTTGTTTGTACCGATCTGGCAGGGGATGTAAAGAAGCTTCACACCTATCTGTTTGGTGATGACGGCTATGAGCCATCTCAGAAGGTAAAGGATATTAGTTATACAATCCAGAAGGCATTTGGAATTGCGCAGTAATCCAATAAAAAGGTCTTGCATACCACAAAAAAGTGGTCTGCAGGGCCTTTTTTTCACGAATGCTTAAAAAAAAATACACAATTTAAACACAGTTGACTGATACTATATAGACATAACAAAGAAAGAAAGCCACAGCGAAGATCTTAAATAAATCGCAGCTAAGGCTAAATATATAGGAGGTTCTATTATGATGTACCCAGAAACCAATTTTAATTATGATAACAACATGAACAATGACAATAATAAAGGTAACAGAAAACAGAGAAGACAGAATAAGTCCAGAAGAAATCTTCACAAGGCAGCAGCCATTCTTGCAGGTGTGGCAGTCGTTGGCGGAAGCTTCTGGGGTGGATCTCTTCTGAGCCAGAGCACAACGAACACTGTACAGGCAGCTTCCACACTGAATTTGGCAAAGGATGAGACGACACCGGATATTGTAGCTTCTTCATTAACTGATTATTCTGATCTTGCAGCTGAGTGTCTGCCACAGGTTGTTTCCGTAACCAATGTCATTGAAGTGACCAGCACCTCAAACGGAGGTTCTGATATGTTCAACTTCTTCTATGGATATGGACAGAATCAGAACCAGACTTCCACACAGGAGTCAGAGGCATATGGTTCAGGTGTTATTATTGGAAAGACCGATGACGAGCTGTTAATGGTAACCAACAACCATGTTGCAGTTTACGATAAGTCTGGTAACACAATGTATTACAGCTACACTGCATCCACAAAGGAAAGAAAGGTTACTTTTGTTGATGGAACTGAGGTAACAGCAAACTTAAAGGGTGCTGATTCCGAGGCTGATATTGCAGTTTTGGCAGTTAAGCTGAGTGATATTCCAGATGATACATTAAATGCAATTTCCATCGCAACCATTGATAATTCCGATGATGTAAAGGTTGGTCAGGGCGTTATGGCAATCGGTAATGCACTTGGACTTGGACAGACCACAACATTTGGTCATGTCAGTGCACTGAACAAAGAGGTAACAACTTCTGATGACAATGTGACCAGAACCATGATGCAGATTGATGCATCCATTAACGCAGGTAACAGCGGCGGCGGACTGTTCGATGCAAACGGTCATCTGATCGGAATCAACTCAGCAAAGAGCTCTGGCGAAGGTGTTGAGGGTATGGGTTATGCAATCCCGATCTCCTCTGTAGAGGATCTGATCAACAACATGATGAACCAGAAGACTAAGGTTCAGGTCGATGAGGATCAGAGAGGTTACTTAGGTATTCAGGGTGCTGATGTACCGACCGATTATGTACAGAGATTTGGTATGCCAGAGGGCGCTATGGTAACAAAGATCACAGCAGGCAGCCCGGCAGAGGCAGCTGGTTTCCAGTTAAATGATATCATCACCGCAGTAGATGGTCAGAAGGTATCCAGCATGGAGACATTAAAGTCTGCACTGTCCTATTATGCAGCAGGTGAGAGTGTAACCATCACTGTTCAGAGACCAAGTGGTAACCAGTATACAGAGACTGAGCTGACCGTAACACTGGCAAATCGTTCTGATATCGTTGATACCACAGAGCCAGATACAGAGGCAGAAACTCAAGCAGAAGAGACTGAGCCACAGATCCAGATGCAGAAGGCACAATAAATTAAAATTACATAAGATAATGCAATGATAGGATAGAAAAGGCAGGCACGAATTTGTGCCTGCCTTTTCTTGTGTGTGCAACCTGGGGTCAGTTCACGATAAACGCCAGTTTATCCGTGCCTGACCCCAGTCTCATGGATGCATGAAAGCGGGAGAAATTACATAGAAATAGGTAAGAATGTAAGGGACTGATTTGATATGAAAAATGAGTATTCTAGCTTAGTTGTAAAAAATAAAAAGATACATAATGTGTTGATAAAACCTATTCGATGTATGCTAATTTTTTTACCGATCGCGGTTTTTGTTTTTATGTTACATGTATCTGGCGAGTCGGAACCGATTGTCTGGCAAAAGGAGGAGAAGAAGGTTGCGATCACATTTGACGATGGACCAGATGCAAAGACAACAACTGTCCTTTTGGATGGTTTAAAGGCGAGAAATGTGCGCGCTAGCTTTTTTGTGATTGGTGAGAGGGCAAAGGAGCAGCCAGAATTGATTCTTCGGATGAGCGAGGAAGGCCATTTGATTGGAAATCATACCTACAGTCATATGCAATTAAATGCGCTGAGTGAGAATCAGGCTTGTTCTCAGGTAAAGGCGGCAAATGATGTGATCAAAGAAATTACCGGAAACGATGTGATTTATTTAAGGCCGCCTTATGGCGAGTGGAGCCATAAAAAGGATTGCCCTCAAAATATGATTCCTGTGTACTGGGATGTTGATCCGCTTGACTGGAAGAGAAACGATGTAGAGGGGATTGCGGCTGATATTTTGAATCAGGTTGAGCCAGGCGATATTATTTTGTTGCATGACATTTACGAGACAAGTGTGGAGGCTGCATTTTTGGTCATTGATGAACTGTTAAGACAGGGCTATGAGTTTGTCACGGTGGATGAATTGATGTTTGTCTAGTTGTTTTTTCGTATCAAACGTGTTAAGATTGGAGTGCCGGAATTTTACAACCGGACAAAATAGATTGACAGGAAACGAGTATGGATTTATTTGATTATATGAGAGAAACCAAACAAAAAGAGGAATCTCCTCTTGCCTCGCGCATGCGCCCAAAGACGCTTGATGAAGTGGTTGGACAAAAGCATATCATCGGGAAAAACAAGATGTTGTACCGTGCTATTCAAGCAGATAAGCTAAGCTCCGTTATTTTTTACGGCCCACCGGGAACTGGGTAATCAACTCTTTCAGTATGCATTTTATAAATACCTTTCAAGAAAGGAT
>CAUCWU010000225.1 GCA_958446555.1 uncultured Lachnospiraceae bacterium
CCTTGGTGGTCCACGCGATATGCGGGGTAAGCACCGCGCCCGGCAGGCCGCGCAGCCTTCTGCATCTCTTCCCTCTGCCTGAATGTCTCTTGGGTTAGAGGCTCCGCAGGCAAGGATCACGCTGTCATACTGTGACTTTAAATTCTCTGCGCTGATATCCTTTCCAACATTGACTCCAGTGATGAAATGAACTCCCTCTGCCTTCATCAGCTCGACTCTTCTCTTGACGAATCTCTTTTCGAGCTTCATATTCGGAATGCCGTACATCAAAAGTCCACCTGGGCGATCGGAGCGCTCATATACGGTGACATCGTGTCCTCTCTTGTTTAACCAGTAAGCAGCAGACAGGCCAGACGGGCCAGAGCCTACGACAGCAACTCGCTTTCCAGTGCGTGTCTTTGACGGATTTGGCTCCAGATAGCCATTTTCATAAGCATACTCAATAATTGACAGCTCATTTGCCTTTGTTGTAACTGGCTTTCCATTCAAGTTGCAAGTGCAGGCTGCCTCGCACAGAGCCGGACAAACTCTTCCGGTAAATTCCGGAAAGCAGTTTGTCTTGGTCAGACGATTGAATGCCTGTCTCATATTTCCAGTGTATAAAAGGTCATTCCACTCTGGAACTAAGTTGTTAAGAGGACAGCCACTTGCCATACCTGCAATCATTTTTCCGTACTGACAAAACGGCACACCGCAGTCCATACATCTGGCTGCCTGTCTGTGTCTTTCCTCCTCAGACAGTTCCTCATGAAATTCATTATAATTTTGGATTCGTACCTTTGGTGAAGAAGCCGGGGCATCTTCTCTGGCATATTCCATAAATCCTGTTGGCTTTCCCATTGTCTTCTCCTCCTTTATTTTCTTCCAGCATTTGCATAGAATGCCTCGATCTGTGCCTGCTCGCTGCTTAAGCCTTTCTCTTCCATCTGTACAATGGCATTGAGCATACGCTTGTAATCATTCGGGATGATCTTCTTAAACTTCGGCAGATACTCGGAGAAGTGCTCTAGGATATGCTTTCCTCTTGCAGAGCCTGTCGTCTCAACATGCTCTGTGATCATCTCCTTTAATTCCTGTACATCGTACTTGTTGCTTAACTCTTCGATGCTAATCAGCGCCTTATTTAATCTCGTATAGAGGTCATTGTGCTCATCGAGTACATAGGCAATACCGCCACTCATACCAGCTGCGAAGTTCTTTCCAGTCGGTCCAAGAATTGCCACACGACCTCCTGTCATATACTCACAACCGTGATCGCCAACGCCCTCAACAACAGCAATCGCACCAGAGTTTCTGACTGCGAAACGCTCACCTGCAACACCCTCAATGAAGGCTTTACCGCTTGTCGCACCGTATAGAGCAACATTTCCGATGATGATATTTTCATCTGGCTTGAAGGCTGCTTTCTTTGGTGGGAATACAACCAACTTTCCACCGGAAAGACCTTTACCAAAATAATCGTTGCTGTCGCCTTCAAGTGTCAATGTCAATCCCTTCGGGATAAAGGCACCAAAGCTCTGGCCACCGCTTCCCTGTGCACGAACGGTGATCGTATCTTCTGGCAATCCATCTGGATGAAGTCTTGTGATTTCAGCACCAAGCTGGGTACCAAATGCACGATCTACATTTCCAACATGGATATCCAGCGTCTTTATATGACCACTCTTTACAGACGGCATTAACTTCTTGATCAGAACACTCTTATCCAGTGTCTTTTCCAACTCAAAATTATAGACATTCTTGTGATCATAGCCAGCTACCGGTACATCGCTGTATGGATTTTCCAGAATGCGGTGTAAATCAACCTCATTGGCTCTTGCATTTGCAAAATCTTTTCTCTGATACAAAAGATCGGTACGGCCAATCAATTCATCTACCGTGCGAACACCAAGCTTTGCCATATACTCGCGCATTTCCTGTGCAACAAAATGCATAAAATTGATGACATACTCTGGCTTTCCACGGAAGTTCTTTCTAAGCTCCGGATTCTGGGTTGCCACACCAACCGGACAGGTATCCAGGTTACAAACTCTCATCATAACACAACCCATTGTGACAAGCGGTGCTGTCGCAAAGCCGTACTCCTCTGCTCCAAGAAGAGCTGCCACTACAACGTCATGGCCGTTCATCAGCTTTCCATCGGTCTCAAGGATCACACGGTCACGAAGTCCGTTCATGATCAATGACTGATGGGTTTCTGCAACACCAAGCTCCCACGGAAGTCCAGCATCGTGGATGGAGTTTCTCGGTGCGGCACCGGTACCGCCGTCATAGCCAGATACTAAAATTACCTGCGCGCCTGCCTTTGCAACACCTGCTGCAACTGTTCCGACACCAGCCTCAGATACCAGCTTAACAGAAATTCTTGCATGGTCGTTTGCATTCTTCAAATCATAGATTAACTGAGCCAAATCCTCGATCGAATAGATATCGTGATGCGGTGGCGGAGAAATCAATGCAACACCTGGTGTTGAATGTCTGGTCTTTGCGATCCACGGATAAACCTTTCCTGCCGGAAGATGTCCGCCCTCGCCAGGCTTTGCGCCCTGTGCCATCTTAATCTGAATTTCCTTTGCACTGGTTAAATAGCGGCTTGTGACACCAAAACGACCAGATGCAACCTGCTTGATTGCAGAGGAACGATTCAGTCCGTCCTTACCGATTGTAAGACGCTCTAATGCCTCACCGCCCTCACCACTGTTACTCTTTCCGTGAAGTGTGTTCATTGCAATTGCAAGTGTCTCGTGTGCCTCCTGAGAAATGGAACCATAGGACATTGCACCGGTCTTAAAACGCTTTACAATGCTGTCAACTGACTCAACCTCATCAATCGGAATGCCGCCATCTTCCGGGAACTTAAATTCCATCAGGCTACGAAGACTCATCGGATTCTTCTCATCGCGAAGGCTCTCAGAATACTTCTTAAACAGCTCATAATTTCCGGTTCTGGTTGCCTCCTGCAGCATATGAATCGTCAGCGGATTGTACAGATGCTCCTCTTTGCCACTTCTTTCCTTATGAGCACCGACACTGTCAAGTGTCAAATCGACACCAAGGCCAAGCGGATCGAATGCAGTTGCATGCCAACTCTCAATATCATCCTCGATATCCTTTAAGCTGATACCCTCGATTCGAGAAACGGTACCTGGGAAATACTTGTCAACCAGATCCTTATCTAGACCAATTGCCTCAAAGATCTTTGAACTGATATAGGACTGAATTGTAGAGATACCCATCTTGGCTGCAATCTTGACGATACCGCTTAAGATTGCCTTATTGTAATCATCAATTGCCGCATATGGGTCCTTGTCAAGCATATGGCTAGCAACCAGATATTTGATTCCTTCATGTGCCAGATACGGATTGACGGCACTTGCACCAAATCCAAGAAGGGTTGCAAAATGGTGAACCTCTCTCGGCTCTCCAGTCTCTAGGATGATGGTTTAATGCTGATACGGCAAGCAGTGACGGAATTGCAATGTGGTTTTCATCGACACCGCGGTCGGTAAGAATAATAATGTTTGCACCATTGTGGTGAGCGCGATCCACATCAATAAACAGTCGATCAATCGCCTTGTTCAAGGAAGTGCTACGATAATAGGTGATCGGAACCGTCGCAACCTTAAAGCCTTCGATATTCATGTTGCGAATCTTTAACAAGTCAGTATCAGTTAAGATCGGATCATTGATGCGAAGGATCTTGCAGTTTTCCGGTGTCTCCTTTAAGATATTTCCGGCACAGCCAATATACAGGTTCGTCGATGTGACAATCTCCTCACGAATTGAGTCGATTGGCGGGTTTGTTACCTGTGCAAAACGCTGCTTGAAATAAGAAAACAGTGGCTGATGCTGCTTGGAAAGTACAGCAAGAGGGGTATCATGACCCATCGCTGCTGTCGGCTCGGTTCCGGTCTTTGCCATTGGAAGGATAATCGTGCGAAGCTGCTCAAATGTGTAGCCAAAGTTTTTCATCAAACGAAGCATCTCTTCTCTGGTAAATTCTGGCACTCTGACATTTGGAATCTTCAAATCATGAAGCTGAACCATATTGGAATCCAACCACTCACCGTATGGCTGACGCTCAGAATAATAGCTCTTTAACTCCTCATCGTCGATCACGCGACCCTTTACGGTATCCACTAACAGCATACGACCTGGACGAAGACGCTCTTTCTTTACAATTATAGAAGGATCAATATCCAGAGTACCCATCTCAGAGGTCAAAATCATACGGTCATCTGATGTGATCACATAGCGGCTCGGACGAAGGCCATTTCGGTCTAGCACAGCACCAAGCTGATCACCATCAGAGAATACAATCGCCGCCGGGCCATCCCACGGCTCCATCATTGTCGCATAATATTGATAAAAGTCCTTCTTTTTCTGGGACATCGACTTATCGTTGATCCATGGCTCTGGAATTAAAATCATAACAGCAAGTGCCATTGGCATACCGCTCATGATCAAAAATTCTAATACATTGTCCATCATCGCTGAGTCAGAACCAGAGTCATCGACAACCGGCAACACCTTAGAGATCTCGTTCTTTAACTCCTCAGACTCCATCTTCTCCTCACGGGCCAACATCTTGTCGACATTTCCGCGAATGGTGTTGATCTCACCGTTATGTACCATATAGCGGTTCGGATGAGCACGCTGCCAGCTCGGGTTTGTGTTCGTGGAGAAACGGGAGTGAACCAAAGCGATTGCAGAGACATACGCTTCATCCTGAAGATCATTGTAGAAATTGCGAAGCTGACCAACAAGGAACATACCCTTATAGACAATCGTTCTGCTAGAAAGGGAAACGACATAAGTGTTGTCGTTTGACTGCTCAAATGAAATTTCCGAGGAAATTTCTAAAATGAGTCTTGATGAAAAAATAGGACAAA
>CAUCWU010000226.1 GCA_958446555.1 uncultured Lachnospiraceae bacterium
CAAGGAGCGTTTTGTGACAGAATATGATGTTTCAGAAGAAATTTATCCGTTTTGTACGGTAAAGCTTATTTTGCAGCCGATTCTTGAAAATGCCATCTATTATGGTGTAGGAAATATGGATGAGGATGATCAGCCACAGATCACTGTCAAAGGCTGGAAGGACGATACAGATATATATCTTTCAGTTGCGGATAATGGTATGGGAATGCGGCGTGAAGATGTAGAAAATATTTTAAAGAATAATCAGAAAGGACCAAAACATGGCTCTGGTGTAGGACTCATTAATGTGCACACGCGTATTCAGCTGATGTTTGGCAGCAAATATGGTCTTATCGTGGAGAGTGAACCAGACGAGGGAACGACAGTCACGATTCATTTGCCTGCTGTGCCATACACTAAAGAAAATTGTGAGGCGCTTGAGACTCCGGGAAAGCCAACTAGAAATGAGGGTGAATCATGAAAAAAACAAAAACCACTTTTTTGTTAGCAGAAATCTGTCTAGGCATATTGCTGCTGTTTTGTGTGCATCTGATTTTTGAAGATGAAAAACCTCAGAAGCGGGTAGCAGTTATTGTTGAAAAATCCGGTGATGAAAAATGGAATTCTTTTATGAATGGTTTAAAGCAGGCAGCTGGAATTGCAAATATACATTTGATTATTTGCAACACCGATGAGATTGAAAATGCAGAGGAAGAGAAGAGCTTGATTTATGATCAGCTGGATAATCAGGTTGACGCATTTATTATTCAAGCGGCGCCAGGCAGGGATACTATTGATATGCTTAGGGAAATTCGCGTACAAAAGCCAATGCTTCTCGTGGCAAATGATGCGCTGCGTGAAAAAGAGGAAGTCCATATATCAAAATACTCTGATTTGCCAGTTATTATGCCGGACTATTACCGTATGGGATATGCATTGGCACAGGATTTATTAAGCCGTAATCAATATGATATTCAAGGCAAAACTGTTGGAATTATAAGTGGATTTAAGAAAACAGACTGCACTGATAAATGTATGCAGGGTGTATTAGATGTGCTTTCTGATACAGGATGTGAGATTCAGTTTGACATGAATGTTACATATGATATGGCAATTACACAGAGGTTAAAAGAGCAGCAGCCAGTCGATTATTTGATTGTATTTGATACTAGTGCCTTAGAGCAGGTAGCAGGAATGTATGCACAGAAAAAAGAGTGTGACACGAAAATTTATGGAATTGGAAATAGTATAAAGTGTGTGTATTATCTCGATGATTCTGTGATTGATGGGCTAATTGCGATAGATGGATATAGCATGGGATATCATAGTGCTATAGAAATTTCAAAAGTGCTGAAAAATCATCTATATACAATTGACAACCAGACGATTGAGTATCATTTGCTGCATAAAGAGGATATTTTCAGGGAAGAGGTACAGCATTTCCTTCATACGTATGATTGAGAATTTGTAGATAGTCAGCCAAAAAGAAATGGAGATTGCAATGAAACAGTATCAGATAAGAAGTATGCTGATCGGCTGTATGCTGTTGTGTCTGACAGGATGTACGGCGAATAGTGAGAAAAAAAGAGATGTTCTTCGTGTTGGTGTTGTGTTATATACGCAGGACGACCCATTTATTAATGCACTCACAGATTGTCTGAAGGAGGATTTGGCAGGATACGAGTCAGATTCTTTTAAGGTGATTATGACTGTGAGGGATGGAAAAAATGATCAAAAGATTCAAAATGAAGTTGTAAAGGAAATGCTTGATGCTGGCTGTGAGATACTTGTTGTTGATCTTGTTGACAGGACAGAGCCGTCAAATATAATAAAAATGGCAAAAAAGGAAAATGTACCTGTTATTTTCTTTAATAGAGAGCCGGTGAGAGAAGATTTGATGCAGTGGGATAAGCTGTATTATGTAGGTGGAGATGCCAGACAGTCTGGTATGATGCAGGGTGAGATTGCAGCAGATATGATAAGAGACAATGACGCAGTAGATCGAAATCAGGACGGAAAAATTCAATATGTACTTCTTGAGGGTGAGACAGGTCATCAGGATGCAATCATTCGAACAGACAGTGTGGTAAAAACAATTAAAGAACAGGGCATTATATTAGAAAGACTAAGTTTCCAGTTTGCAAACTGGAATCGTGGACAGGCTGAAAATAAGATGACACAGCTGATTAATCAATATGGAGACGAGATTGAACTAGTGCTTTCTAATAATGATGAGATGGCTCTTGGTGCAGTTGCTGCGTATGATGCACTTGATTATGATAAAGACAGACGTCCGATAATTTTTGGAATAGATGGTTTGGAAGGTGCATTGGAGGCTGTCCAAAAAGGCACCATTCAGGGGACTGTGTATAATGACAGGCATGGACAAGCTGAGCAGATTTCGCGTCTTGCGATGACACTGTTTCAAGGTCAGACACCGCCAAAGGAGGATCTGGAAAATGAACGATATATCTTTTTACCGTATCAAAAGGTGACGGCAGAAAATGTGGAATCATTTATGGAACAATAAAAAGGTGCATTTTCGGAAAGGAAAGATTGAAAATGGAAGATTGGCTGATAAACTATTATGAACAGACAGATCCGCTTAAAAGACAGCAGATGCTTCTGGAAAATAAAAATGAAACCATGAGTGAAGAAGATAAACTTAGAATGAAGCTTTGGGAGACCAGATATGGAAAAGGTAAGCCAAGGAAGGATATGTTTGTTGGTTATCTTATGAATTTAAAATATATTGTAGAAAGCGGAAGTATTGATTTGGGAGGCAGAAAGAAAAAGCTTGCGATAGAAGCTATTCTTGGCCTGAATCTATATGAATTTGAAAGCAAACCACAGACTCAGAAAGAAATCATTTTTTTAGAATTAAAAAATACATGCAGAAAATATATTGAGATCAGTACAGGAGGACGTGGATTTACTTCTGTTATTTTTGGTATGGGACAGCTGTCAGATGAAAGCATTGCAGGAAAGATTGCAGAGCAAATGAGCAGAATTGTGTTTGATGCACCGCATAGTCTGCGAATGGAAAAAGAATTTGATCCGCTTCAAAGAGCAGCTTTAGAGGTGTTTAGAGAAATGTATCCTAATCGCGAACATTTTCTGAAAAAGAGATAAGTGATGGTAAACGGTGCATTTTATCTTTAACGCTACTTGTATTTGCACAGCAAAAAAGATATACTGTAACTGTTTGAACACTTTATTTTAATCAGAAGGAGGAGATGAGTATGGCAGAATACTGCATCAGCTGCTGTTCTACAGCTGATTTGACAAAGGAATATTTTGATAAGCGTGGAATCCACTATGTGTGTTTTCATTATGAACTGGGAGGAACGGACTATCTTGATGACCTTGGTCAGACGATGCCTCCGGCAGAGTTATATCGCAGAATGCTTGCAGGTGAGGAGGCAAAGACATCACAGGTTAGTATCGGCGAGTATGCAGACTTTTTTAGAAAAATGTTTGAAGAAGGAAAAGATATTCTTCATTTAACACTTTCAAGTGGAATTTCAGGCAGTTACAATTCAGCATGTATCGCAGCAGAACAGGTAAAAGAAGAGTATCCAAACAGAAAAATTTATGTAGTGGATTCACTAGCAGCTTCCTCTGGTTATGGTTTGTTAGTAGATACCCTGGCAGACAGAAAGGATGCAGGAGAGAGCATAGATGAACTGTATGCATGGGTGTGTGAAAATAAAAAGAAACTGCAGCACTGGTTTTTTACTTCTGATCTTACGTTTTTTATCAGAGGCGGAAGAGTGTCAAAGGCAGCTGGATTTTTTGGAGGTATGCTTGGAATCTGTCCGCTGTTAAATGTGGACTATGAAGGACATCTGACAGCAAGAGAGAAGGTGCGCACGAAGAAAAAGGTGATTCAGCGCATCGTTCAGAAGATGGAAGAAAATGCAGAGGGAGGTCTGGCATATTCGGGCAAATGTTATATCTGTCATTCGGAGTGCATGGATGACGCAAAAGCTGTTGCAATGCTCGTTGAGAGTCGTTTTCCTAATTTAAACGGAAAAGTTGAGATTTACCCAATCGGTGCAACAATCGGAAGCCATACTGGTCCTGGAACTGTAGCATTATTCTTCTGGGGAAAAGAACGTGTGGATTAAGAAATGCAATTGGGGTCAGTTCACGATAAACGATAGTTTATCCGTGGCTGACCCCAACATTGTGGCATTGTAAAAGAATTGTAATGTTTTTTGTCTGATTGAAACATTGAAATTTGCGTATCCTTGTGATATGATACGAAAGATCAAAGGCACAGCTTGAAAAAGTTCGTGCCTATAAAAAACGCCGCACTAGCGGCAGAACGGAGAGGCCTATGATTTGCCCGAAATGTGGTGCCAGACTGGCGCAGGGAAGTACGATTTGTCCAATCTGTGGAACGAAGATACGTCCCTCCAAGGTGAAGGTACAAGACGATTATGAAGAGCAGCCGGACGATTACGGTTACGATTCAGATTCAGATCCAGATGAAGATTATGAAGAAAATCTGGATAATGATGAGTACGATGAAGATGACGGCTATGATGGGGATGATTATGATGACAATAATGATGATTATGAACCAGCAAGTCCAAAGACCAATCGTATTCTAGTAATGATTATCATCACAGTGGTTGCACTGATCGCTGCGATGATCGTAATGATTGTTCTTCTTTTCAGCAATGGAAAAAAGAGCAACAAGCAGGTTCCGTATACGGTCGATAGGACAGAAGATACGCAGACCAAAAAGGAAACTCAGAAAGAGACAGAGACCGAAACTGAGGTTGTTGAGATCAAGGACAACAAGGTAACTTCTGGAAGAAATGTATATGAGCTTGCAAATGATGAGTTGAAGCTTGTTGAGTACAATGATCAGGGTCAGGTGGTTCGTGTTCCAGCAG
>CAUCWU010000227.1 GCA_958446555.1 uncultured Lachnospiraceae bacterium
AAAGAATTTAGTTAGGAGAAGTTTTGAATGGAACCAGACAGCGAACACCGCATAGATAAGTGGGAAACACTTATGTTTACATACGAATCTGCGCTGAAAGAAATAGCAACAAAGATCGATATACTGAACAATGAATTTATTAAAATACATAATTACAATCCGATTGAGCATGTGACCTCGCGTATCAAGTCATCGGAGAGTATTGTCAAGAAATTAAAACGTCATGGTCTGGAAGTGAACATGGACAACATGCAAAATTGCTTAAGCGATATTGCAGGTATCCGCATTGTCTGTTCCTTTACTTCCGATATTTACCGAATTGCGGACAGAATCAGCAGTCAGTCCGATATTCAGGTGTTGACCGTGAAAAACTACATCGCAAATCCGAAGCCAAACGGTTACAAGAGCTATCATATGGTCGTATCGGTTCCGGTGTATCTGTCAACTGGACCGGTTAACGTAAAGGTTGAAATTCAGATTCGCACAATTGCGATGGATTTTTGGGCATCACTTGAGCATAAGATTCGTTATAAATTCGAGGGAAAGGCACCACAGCATATCAACGAGGAATTAAAAGCTTGCTCCGATATCGTCAATATGCTGGATGCCAAGATGCTTTCTTTGAATGAAGAGGTTCAGGCACTGCCAAAGGTCGGTGTAGAGGAACTGCACGAGGAAAACGTTAAGATGCAGAAGATGTGGGAGAAGGAAACAAAGACAGCAAAGGAAACCACAGCAAAATAAGCCCATTTTGAGACTACACGAAATTCCAAAGTGTAATCGAAAAGCGTCGAGGTATGTTTTTCTAAAAAATTGAGAACCCTTTAACGGGAATTATCGATTAGAAAAGGAGATTGCTTATGAACATTTTGTTTTACGGAACCAAAAAGTACGATGAAGAGTTTTTTAACGCGATTCTTCCGGAGTATCCGGATGTGTCGATTCACTATCTGGAAGCCAATTTGTCGCCGGATACCGCAACACTGGCAGCAGGCTATGAGGCAGTGTGTGCTTTTGTCAATGCAAATATCGGTGCAGAGACAGTGCGCGAACTGCATCGACAGGGTGTCAAGCTCATCTTGATGAGATGCGCCGGTTACAATAATGTAGATTTGAAAGAGACAGCAGCGTGTGGCATCAAGGTTGCAAGAGTGCCAGGTTATTCGCCGGAGGCAGTTGCAGAGCACGCGATGGCACTTGCTCTTACAGCAAACCGTCATACCCATAAGGCTTATATCAAGTGCCGTGAGAATGATTTTAGTTTAAACGGATTGATGGGTGTGGATCTGTATAAAAAGACAGCCGGAATCATTGGTACCGGAAAGATTGGTATGGCGATGGCTCGTATCTGCAAGGGCTTTGGCATGAAGGTGCTAGGATACGATATGTATCCGGCAAAGGACAGCGATATTGAGTATGTCACACTTGATGAGCTGTTGGAGCAGAGTGATTTAATTTCACTTCACTGCCCATTGACGGAAGAGACGCATCATCTGATCAATCGCGAGTCAATCAGTAAGATGAAAGACGGTGTGATCTTAGTTAACACGTCAAGAGGTGGACTTGTCAATACAGAGGAGTTAATTGAGGGCATCCGCAAGGGCAAGTTTTTTGCAGTTGGACTCGATGTTTATGAGGAAGAAAACGATAAGGTTTATGAGGATCTTTCGGATACGATTCTTCAAAGCTCCACGATGGCAAGACTGTTATCCTTCCCAAATGTCATGGTGACATCCCATCAGGGCTTTTTCACCAGAGAGGCACTTGAGGCGATCAGCCGCATTACACTGGAAAATGCCGATGCATTTTCAAAGGGAGAGCCACTTGTAAATGAAGTGACAAAGTAGAGTAGTAAGTTTTATGTTTGTTTTAATTGCAAAGTTTTTCGGTAAAGCAATTTTCAAACGTCAGTACGATTCAATAGGCTGCCGGGCTTCTGGCGGCCTTTGATCAGATATATAATGCAACGGAGCAATTCGTGGTATTCATATATACATAAACTAGAAAAAACACAAATCAGAAGGGCGGTAAGGACAAATGAAACTGTTAGAAGAGAGAATTCGCAAGGATGGTATTGTAAAGCCAGGAAACGTATTAAAGGTGGACAGCTTTTTAAACCATCAGATGGATATCGAACTGTTTTCAGAGATGGGCAAAGAATTTAAGAGACTGTATGAGGGATGTCCGATCAATAAGATCCTCACAATTGAGGCAAGTGGTATCGGTGTAGCCTGCATCGCAGCACAGTATTTCCATGTACCGGTTGTTTTTGCAAAGAAGGCTCAGAGCATCAATCTGGATGGAGAAGTGTACTCGACAAAGATTCAGTCCTTTACACACCGTAGAATCTATGATGTAATTGTTTCCAAAAAGTTCTTATCCCCAGATGATCATGTACTCATTATCGATGATTTCTTAGCAAACGGATGTGCATTAGAGGGACTGATTAAGATTGTAGAGAGCTCAGGAGCAACAATTGAAGGTGTCGGAATTGCGATTGAGAAGGGTTTCCAGAAGGGTGGCGATTTAATCAGAAGCAAGGGCATTCGCGTAGAGTCTCTTGCAATCGTAGACGGCATGAACCCAGCAACCGGCGAGATCACCTTTAGAGAGCAGTAAGAAGATGAAATTAGTCATTCAAAGAGTGAACCACGCAAGCGTGACGGTAGATGGAAACGTGACAGGAAGCATCGGTAAGGGGTATCTGGTGCTTCTTGGTGTTGGACAGGGTGACGACGAGCAGATGGTAGAGCGTTATGTAAAAAAGCTTCATAAGCTTCGCATCTTCTCCGACGAAGAAGGAAAAATCAACAAGTCCATCGACGATGTCGGAGGCAAGGTGCTTGTCGTATCCCAGTTTACGCTGTACGCCGACTGCAAAAAAGGAAATCGTCCAAGTTTTACACAGGCAGGATCACCAGACGAAGCCGAGCGGTTATATGAATATTTTCTAGAAGAATGCCGAAAAGAGTTCGGACATGTCGAGCACGGTATCTTCGGCGCCGACATGAAGGTATCGCTCGAAAACGACGGACCCTTCACGGTGATCTGGGATAGTAGAGAGTGGTAAGATTTGGGGGTACCGTGAATTTTATGTGAAAAATCTCCCCAATCGGTTTGCAAACGCATCAATTTGTGGTAGAATGGATTCATGTCATTAAAAGAAAGGGTGTCCTGGACATCGATTCAGGACAGGTGAAGGAAATGAGAAGAAGATTTTTAGCAGCTGCACTCGGCATGAGCATGGCAGTAGCAATGACTCCGGCAGCAGCATTTGCTGAGGAGACCAGCACAGAGGAGGCAACTGAGGTTGCAACAGAGGCAGAAACCGGTGCAGAGGAAGAGTCCAGCGAAGCCGAGACAGAGGCATTTGATTATAGCAAAGGCTATGATGAGAAGGGCTTTTTCGAGGGTGTTCACGCTCTTGATTATGTGACCTTACTGGATTACTCTAATATAGAGCTTCCAGATTCCATTCTTCCGTCTGATGAGAATGTACAGAGCCAGATCGATAAGACCTTAAGCTCCTATGCAACAACCAATCAGATTACAGATTCTGATCGTTTGATCGAGGACGGCGATACCGTAAATATCGACTATGTAGGTTCTGTAGACGGTGTTGAGTTTGAGGGCGGAAGCACTGACGGAAAAGGTGCAACTGTTACCATTGGCGTAACAAGCTTTATCGATGGATTTTTAGATCAGCTGATCGGACATGCACCGGGCGAGAACTTTGATATCAATGTTACCTTCCCAGATCCATATAGCAAGAACGAGGATCTGAGCGGCAAGGATGCTGTTTTCAACATCACAATTAACTATATCGAGGAGAAGATAACACCAGAGTTTGATGATGATTTTATCGCTGAGAATCTGCCGGATTATGAGAGCGCAGAGGCATATCGTCAGAGCATCTATGACAATCTGTACAAGCAGAACATGTATAATGCACTGTTCCAGTATGTAGTGGAAAATTCAGAGATCAAAGATGTACCGGAAGAGGTTATTGATACAGTTTACAATGAGCGTTATCAGTATTATACCTCTATCGCATCTATGTACGGTGTAGGAATAGATGCTTTCTTATCTGCAAATGGACTTGATGAGGATTCCTTTAGAGATATGTGCAAGACATATGCAGGAAACTATCTGGTACTGCAGGCAGTTATGGAGAATGAAGGCTGGGAAGTAGATGCTGATACAGCAAAGGAATCTCTCAACTTTACTGATGAGGATTATGATAAGGCAGTAGGCGTTTACGGAGAGCCATATGTACTCTTTGCAGCAAGCACCGATTATGTATTAGGAAAGCTGTCTGATAACGTAACCTTAGTAGAGGCAGAGGAAGAGTCTTCTGAGGACGCTAGCGAAGAGGTATCTTCTGAGGAGGCATCTAGCGAGGAAGTATCTACCGAGGAAGCATCATCTGAGGCAGAATAATAAAGCTTGAGTAAAAAAGCAAAGGCGAAAGGCCTCGGGGAAGCGAAAGCTTCTTCCGAGGCTTTCAATTTATTAAGGAGAAAAAAGAAAAATGAAAGAGGGAACACAAAGACAAGCCAGAACGCAAGATCTTGGCGCTGGAAGCATACCTAAGCTTCTTGCACAGCTCGCAATTCCGGCCGTTGTGGCACAGATTGTAAACTTATTGTACAACATTATAGACCGTATTTATATCGGTCATATTCCGAATATTGGTGCAGCTGCATTGACAGGCGTGGGTTTGTTTACGCCAATTTTAATGTTTATCAATGCATTTGCGATGCTGTCCGGTTCCGGTGGTGCGCCAAGGGCAGCCATTTTCATGGGTAAAAAAGACAATGACACAGCAGAAAAAATCATGGGAAACTGTTTCTCATTAATTTTAATTTTTGCAGTCGCACTCACCG
>CAUCWU010000228.1 GCA_958446555.1 uncultured Lachnospiraceae bacterium
GGGTATTGCAGATACGCTCAATATCGCGGATACGATAGATCTCTCTTCCGACAACAAGAGTAAAGGAGCGGCCCTTCCTTCCTGCACGACCGGTACGACCGATGCGGTGAACATAATACTCCACATCCTGCGGAATATCAAAGTTAAATACAGCCTCAACATCGTCCACATCAAGACCTCTTGCTGCAACATCAGTTGCAATCAAAATCTCGGTGGTGCCATTTCTGAAACTATTCATAACCTTGTCACGCATCATCTGGCTTAAATCACCGTGCAATGCATCTGCAAAATAGCCTCTTCCCTTCAAGTTCTCACAGAGTACATCTGCCATATGCTTGGTATTACAGAAAATCAGAGAACGCTTTGGATTGTAGTAATCGAGCAGTCGGCATACAACCTCTTCCTTATTCTGTCTCTGTACTTCATAGTAGTACTGCTTGACAAGCGGAATGGTTAACTCCTTTCTCTCGATCTGAATCATCTTGGCATCCTTCTGATAACGTCCGGTGATGCGAAGAATCTCATCTGGCATTGTTGCAGAAAACAGTGCCGTCTGATGATCCTCTGGTACACCTGCAAGGATGGTCTCGATATCCTCTACAAATCCCATGTTCAACATCTCATCAGCCTCATCCAGAACAACCATACGGATGCCATCAAGCTTTAATGTATGTCTTCTCATGTGATCCATTACTCTTCCCGGTGTTCCAACTACGATGGATACCTTGCCGCGAAGCGAACGAATCTGCTTTTCAATGTCCTGTCCTCCGTACACAGGAAGCACCTTTACCCCAGACAGATATTTTGCGTAGCGTCTCAGCTCCTCTGCTGCCTGGATGGCCAGTTCTCTGGTCGGGCAAAGCACAATCGCCTGCACACGCTCATCCTCCGGGTCGATCATCTGAACAAGCGGAATACCAAACGCCGCTGTTTTTCCAGTTCCGGTCTGTGCCTGTCCAATGATGTCCTGACCCTCAAGCAGTGCTGGAATTGCAGCCTGCTGAATCGGTGTCATCTCCTCATATCCGATCTCTGTTACGGCGCGGATAATCCTCTCATCAATCTCAGAATTCTCGTATCGAATTGCTTCCATTCTTATAACCTGTTTTGCTGTCTGTGACAGCGAAATCCTCTCTTTAAAAAATTTACTTATTTCTCGTTAAAAACGAATTGCTCTAATCTGTTCATTGCTTCTTTTACCAGTGTGTGCGGAACAGCTAAATTCATGCGAATCGTATTTGGGTTTACAAACGGTCTTCCGTCCTGCCATACCACACCGACTGCGATTCCCTTTCGAATCAGATCGTCCATTGTCGTCTCTGGATGCTTTTTGAGCCAACCGCTGCAATCAAGATACAGCATATAGGTTCCCTGCGGCTTTGCCAATGAAACACCGTCAAAATGGGTTGTGATATACTCATATGCGTAATCCACATTTTTAGTTAATACCTGTCTTAACTCGTCCACCCACTCGGCACCCTCTTTTGTATAGGCACCCATCAATGCACTGACAGAAAGCACATTTGCACTGTTATAATGGCTGCACTTTTCAGCCTCTAACAGGCGATCTCTCAGATATTCATTGTAAACGATATGGTAGGAACCAACAAGACCTGCTAAATTGAACGTCTTTGACGGTGCATAGAAAGCAAAGGTATGTGTGCGCGCATAATCAGACACACTCTGAGTTGGCGTATGCTTGTGACCCTTTAAAGTCAGATCTGACCAGATTTCATCTGAAATCACAAGACAATGATTCTTCTCATAGACCTCCATCGCCTTCTCAATCTCCCACTTTTCCCAGACACGACCACACGGATTGTGAGGTGAACAAAAAATTGCCAGATGAATATGATTTTCCTTCAGCTTCTGGTCCATATCCTCATAGTCCATGCGCCATACACCCTTGTCATCTCTCTTTAACGGGCTGTGGACAATCTTTCTGCCCAGATTTTCAATTGTATGCGTAAAGCCAATATAGGTTGGGGAATGTAACAGCACAGACTCACCCGGTGCTGTGAATGCTTGAAGAACCGATGCAACACCGCCAAGCACGCCATTTTCATAGCCGATTGCTTCCTTTGGAAGATTCGTCACATCATTTCTTACCTTCTGCCATTCGATAATCGATGCACAGTAGTCATCATTCACATCGAAATAGCCAAAAGCCGGATGCTGCAAACGCTTTTGCATCGCTTCGATTACGCTTGGTGCCGTTGCAAAATTCATATCGGCAACCCACATCGGAATCTTAGAAAATCCATCCTGAATTGCAGCATTTTCAAACGGAATTCGATCAACTGCAATCGCTCCTGTCCCTTCACGATCCATAATTGTTGTAAAATCGTATTTCATAAACTTACCCATCCTTTCGTCCCTTAGACACCTAAGCAGGAGGATTCTCACCCTCATGCTTACTAGACATCACTTACAATATTACTTCCTTCATCACACGAAGCACATTTCCAGATGCAATCTTATCAATCTGGCGCGGTGTAATTCCTGCCTTCTCTAATGCATCAAACAAAAGTGCCATCTGACTCGGCTCGCCAACCTCAAGTGTTCCACCAATGCCATCAAAATCTGTCCCGATTCCAACGCAGTCCTCTCCACCGATCTCAATAAAGTGCTTCACATGGCGAACCATATCGTCTACTCTGCTGATGTTGTTACCCGGTGTATCGTCCAAAAAGGCCGGTGCAAAATTGATACCAGAGACACCACCTTTTTCGGCAAGAATGCGAATCATATCGTCAGTTAAATTTCTTGGATGGGACGCCAGTGCACGGCAGTCGGAATGAGTGGCAACAAACGGCTTCTTTGAAATCTTTGCGACATCATAAAAGCCACCGTCTGACAGATGAGAAACATCTACCAAAATGCCAAGCTCATTCATCGCTTCTATTGCTTCTTTACCAAATGCGGTCAGACCCTTAGACATGATCTTTGGATCGCGCGAATTTGGAAAACCAAAACAGTTTTCGTAATTCCAAGTAAGCGCAATCGCTCTCACACCAGTCTTTGCGAGCTGCTCTAGTCGATCAAAGCTTCCGTTTACAATACGGCCATCCTCAATCGTAAGCATACCTGACACCAGACCCTGCTCCTTATTTTTCATCACGTCCTCATAGCAATATGCCTGACGGATCAGATCCTTATGCGCAGATAAAGAATCCTGCATCAGCTTAACAGCCTTAGAAAACAATTCTTCATCAGGTGGCATCTCAGGACGACCGGCCTTTAAGCGGGCCTGTCTTTGCTCTGGCGTCATCATATCTGGGCGCGGTGGGAAAAATACGGCAAGAAACTGGCACAAAACACCTGCATCTGCTAGTCTCTTTATATCAAGCATTGCCTCAGGCATCTCATAGATATCAGTGATTCCCTTTCCGACACCGTGAAGCAGTGTATCACAATGCATATCCACATACTGGTATTGTAAGCTCATAGAAAACCTGCCTTTCTGTACGCTACCCACTACTTTATCAATGCGGTAGCTCTATAAATAGTAATTTATTTATTAACCCTTCCGCAACACTTCTTATACTTTTTTCCGCTTCCGCACGGACACAGATCGTTCGGATAGATCTTCTTTCCACCGATGCGGTTCTTTACGATCGGCATAGAGGAAGTTACGATCTCAGATGCGCTTGCGATCTTCTTCTGGCGGGACGGATCAGAGTTCTGTGCCTCTGCTGTTGTGAAGCCTCTTGTCTCTGGCATTCTGGTATTGTTGTACATATCCATCATAACAGTGATGAAATCGCTCATCAGCTCCTCGTTTTCCTCGGTCAGACCAAAGCGCTCCATCTCTGCAAAGATATCCTTCGGCATTGCACCGTGGCGCATGATCAACTGAATATGAGAACCAATCACAGCTGCCTCGTTTTCCGGACGGCCCAGACGAGTCGCAATAAAACGGCAGAATGCAGCGTAAGACGGAGTCTTCTCTACATAGTACGGATCTGCATAGCGAAGCAGCTCACTCTTTGCCGGGATATAGTAGCCGATTGCACCCTGACGCTCTAACAGCTGATGGTAATCAACAACCTCGCCTTCCTTCTTGGTGCGATACTCCTCGCTCAACAGATATCCACCCTCAGTGAAATACATCTGCTGTCCACGAACAGCCTCACGCTCCTTTAACCAGCTCTCAAGCTCCGGTCTCTTTAAGTTTAATCCGGTCTGGCTGTTTACGATTGACAGGAAGGTTGCGATGTCAATTGCACGGTACAGATTGACACATGCAGACAGATACTCATCCATCACGTCGATGCGTGCTCTCTTTGCTGCATACTCGCTGTCTGCCTTGATCTCATTATAAGCCTGTGCAGTCTCAGCCGGTACCACAACAACACCATCACCAGTCACAAATACAACTGGAAGATTTCTCCAGTAGTAGAAACGACCAGACTCCTCTGAGATGACAACCTTCTCTGCCATTGCAAGCTCAAGCTCTTCAATTTCCTGCTTTCCTGCTGCAAAAAGCCATGCAGTCAAAAGATCCTTATCAAGCAGCTTTGCAGAGATTGCATCGATGATCTCCTGCTTCTTTGCCTTTGATAACACCTTTACCTCAAGTACCTGTGTCATCTGCTTTAATTCTGCGATGGTGTGCTTTCCTAACACCTCTGATAATGTATATACGTTGTTTTCGCTCTGGTTCTTCATAATACCACTACTCCATCTAAATTTTTTTACTTCTATCGAAAAATTATACCGCTTGCGCGATCCTCTAGCTCGCACACGGTAAGTAGCTGCCCCTTTACGTGGAAACGCACGTCAAATCCGGCGAAGTCTACGCCGTAACGTCTTGTCTCGTCGCGCTGGTAGGCCGGGCGTGGATCTTGCTTTAACACATAGA
>CAUCWU010000229.1 GCA_958446555.1 uncultured Lachnospiraceae bacterium
GCGAGTTTCGTCAGTTCATACCAATCTTCCTTTGGATTGGCATTCCACTGCCACTGAAGTCCAAGCGTTTCTCCTGTAAAATCGTCGGATGCATCCGGCTCACAAATCGTTATCTCTTTGGCTGCCTCACCGACATTTGGCTTTTTATAGGTAAGAACTGGCTCACCGTACTCATTGCCATCCTTTGCCACACCGATGATCGGCCAGTCTTCCTTCCAGCTCATTGGCTGCAAATGGATGATTCTTCCGGCACAGTAGACATCCTGAAAATGTAAAAACCAATCCTCTCCTGTCACAGTATCGACCCAAGCTCCCTGATGAGGGCCGTTTACCGGTGTATCGCCCTGTCTCATCACAACACGATATTCATACGGTCCAAAAATATTTCTAGAGCGAAGAACCGTCTGCCAACCCGGCTTTACACCACCTGCCGGGGCAAAAATATAGTACCAGCCATTTCTCTTATAAAGCTTTGGTCCTTCAATTGTCTCCTGTCCATTTTCGTTTCCATCAAAGACAACCTTTTCCTCGCCAATCAGCCCCATTCCATCCGGGCGCATCTCGACCATATGAAGCACACTCTTGTAGCCAATTCGACTCTTTGCGACACCTGCCACCAGATATGCCTTTCCATCATCATCCCAAAATGGGCACGGATCTATCCAGCCTGCGCCTGGGCGAATATTGATAGGCTCAGACCACTCACCAAACGGGTCCTTTGTTGTACTCATATAGATGCCCTCGTCCGGCATCGGAAAGCAGGCAAAAAAAGTACCGTCGTGATAGCGAATTGCCGGTGCCCAAACACCACAGCCATGAATTGGCTTATCGTAGCGTTCCCCTGGCACCTTTGGCAAAATGTAATTGACAACCTTCCAGTTAACCAGATCCTTTGAGTGTAGTAATGGCAATCCCGGTGCATTGCAAAAGCTTGATGCGATCATAAAATAGTCATCGCCTACGCGGCAGGCATCTGGATCAGAATAATCCGCATATAAAATTGGATTTTTGTACATACCATTTCCCAAGTCCGCATTCCACATCGTTGTTTTCATAAAAATAGTCCTTTCCTATATCTTTTTCTCAGAATGAGGATGCCTGATTATACAGACATCCTCAAATTTACATTCTTAGTCGATCTTTAAGAGAACTCCAAGAAGTCTCTTTACGCTGCACTCCATAGTCTCTCTCTTTAACAGACCTTTTTCAAGTGCTTTCAGCAAGTTATCAGGGTTTCCAGCTGCCATCTTAATATCATTGCCGGCATTTACTTCCTTGCAGTGCTCACCATACGTCCACCAGTCTGTCATTACAATTCCTTCAAATCCCCACTCATCGCGCAGAATCTTCTCTAACAGATCATGATTTTCGGAAGCTCGATAATCATTTACAATGTTATAGGAAGACATGATACACCATGGCTTTGCTTCCTTTACAATACGCTCAAAGGTCTTTAAATAAATCTGTCTTGCTGCACGCTCTGATACTCTGGAGTTGGAATCTTTTCTATTTGTCTCCTTATTATTCAGTGCAAAATGCTTTACTGTTGCAGCAATGTGCTGAGACTGGATACCGCGCACCATTGCGCCTGCCTGCTTTGCAACAAGATACGGATCCTCTGAGTAATACTCAAAGTTTCTTCCGCACATCGGAGTACGATGAATATTGATTGCCGGTGTCAGCCATACTGCAATATTATTTTCTCTTACCTCCTTTGCGCCAGCCTCACCTACTGCATAAACAATCTCTGGCTCCCAGGTGCATGCAAGAAGTGTTGCACATGGCCATGCAGTTGTACAAACACCGCATTCTGGCTGAATACGAAGTCCTGCCGGTCCATCAGCTGTCATAAAGTTTGGAATACCACACTCTGGCAGATTACCAAAGCCAAAGGTATTTGCAACACCTGTATTTGGCTGACCTCCTAAAAGATGAGCTAACTCCTCGTTGCTTAACTGTGCCACAAATTCATCAAGCGTTACGCTGCCTTCTGCAACTTGCTCAAACTGCATACGGCGCTCGTTATTGTTCCAAAGACGCTCGCCCTTTGAAAAACGTACATCTGGTGCAACACCATCGATTTCTACCTTTTCCTTCTTTGTAAGAAGTCCTTCGCTGTCTGGATCGTGTGCCGGTCTTACAGGAAGTTCTTCAAAACTTCCATCTGCGCGCATGCGCTTTGGAAGTGATGTCGGTGCCAGGCACTCTGTCAGCTGCTCTGCCACTCTTGTAGACTCCTCTGTATGGATAAATCCAAGCTCCTCTGTATTTCTGACAGAATTTCCAAAATAAAAATGATATTCACCCTGCTCCATCACATATGCAGATTTATTCAGCACGCCAAGATCATCATATGAAGCCATATCATTTACATTTCCAACTAAGGTTACAAGCTGATTTTCTCCAGGCTGCAGCAGCTTTGTCTTTGCATATGCAAGCAAAATCTTTGCCGGTTTATCAATGACTCCTGCTGGTGCACTGCCGTAAAGCTGAAGTACTTCTTTTCCTTCATGATTTCCAGTATTTGTTACCTCTGCGCAAACTGTAAGTGTGCCATCCTCTGCCTCATCTACGCGCTCAAGCTCCCACTTAAATGTCGTATAGGAAAGTCCATATCCAAATGGATATACAACCTTTTTGTCTGCGCCTGGAATAGTCTCGAAATAACGATATCCTACATAAATATCATCAGTATAATCCACGTAATCCTGTGATTCATGGAAGTTATAGGATGATGGATAATCCTCAAGCGTCTTTGCAAATGTATCTGCTAATTTTCCTGACGGACTTCCAATACCGCAAAGAAGTTCTGCTGCTGCTGCACCGCCTTCGATACCGCCCTGCCATGCCATTAAAACAGACTGAATCTTAGGATCCTCTGCAAACCACATGGAATCTACAACGCCGCCTACATTTAATACAACAGCAACCTTCGGGAATGCAGCCTTTACTGCCTCTACCATGCGCTGTTCTGCATCAGACAGATAGAAATCTCCTCGTTCAAATACCTTCTGAGATTCCTTCCACATAGGCTCACCTGACTCGATGCCATTATCATAGCTGCTTGTTCTATCCCATCCCTCGCCTGAGAAACGGCAAATTGTAATCAAGGCTGTATCAGTGTAGGCTCTTGCCTTCTTTAATAGGGCTTCTGGTACTTCTGGCTCAACTGTCATGCCTGGTGCGACTCCATTTTCATACTGGTCGCGCACATTTCTTTGATAAAATGAGGACAATTCTTCGAAGACACTTACATGATCGCTGAGTGCTTTCAAGCCTGCGTCTAAGCTTACTGTGTAGGAGACGGTGACATCACCACTTCCACCGCCACCTTTTACATAGTCGGAACAAGCCTTTCCAAATACGGCAAGTCTCGTTCCTTTCTCAAACGGTAGTAGATTGTCGTCATTTTTTAATAATACCATACCTTCTTTTGCTGCCTGCTTAGATAGCTCGGTATGTGCCTTACTTGCGGTTACTTTCTGGCCATCTGCACCCAGTGGGGTGTTTGGCTGATAATTTACTCTCTGCCACTTCATGGTGTTACGTCCTTTCTGATCGTGCTTGATTCCTTTCGGAGTCAGTTCACTAAACTTATGTTTATCCGTGCCTGACCCCATTTTCATTTATTTTACCACAAAACGATTCGACAAAACAACTGGGGTTTTGTATTTTCTTATCTTTGTGGTTGCCCGGTAGGATTATGATATGCAAAACCGAAGTTGACAAAGCACTGTCTAGCCCTTATGATTCCAGTATAAAGAAACCTACTATTTATGAGAAAGGAAATGAAATGAAAAACATAAAAGATTTTATTAGTGGGGAGCGCCAACATCAGTTTGTCTCTCAGTTTGATTATGTGAGGGAAGCTGGTACAGACGGAGAACGGCAAGCTGCTAAATCAATTTTGCGCGAATTGTTTCGGGGTCAATTCACGATAAACGATAGTTTATCCGTGCCTGACCCCGATCTCAAGACAGATGCGCAAATCCGAGAGGAAAAGTTCAACTTTTACGCGCCGAAGATTCAGACTTCGTTTTTCGAGGTGACTCGTCCTTATCATAAAGTCTATGAGGCTTGCACATTTGGCTTCTGTGCGAATACGGATGAAAATGGACTTGAGGCTGATTTTGTTTATCTGGAAAATGCTGATCCGATCAGTTTGAAGCAGGCGAGTGGAAAAATCGTGATGGTGAATGGCTATATTGGACGTGCGATGCTGAAAAAGCTTAAGGCAGCTGGCGCTGTCGGATTTGTCTCGTTTTCTGGAAGTCCAATTGATAAAAAAAGACTGCCTGCAGCCAAAAATCTTGGTCAATCAAAAACACTGGCTGAAATTCCTGGAACTTGCATTCATTTTGTGGACGCAGCAGAGATTGTTGAAAAAGGAGCTTTACGCGTGCGCATGATCTGTGAGCAGACACTTGTTGAAAAAGCATCACAAAATATTTGTGCCCGCATTGAAGGAAGCGATAAAAGCGATGATATTTTAACTGTGACTGCTCATTATGACTCTGTTCCACAAGGACCTGGTGCCTACGATAACATGTCAGGCTGTGCAATCGTTATGGAGCTGTTTTTATATTTTTGTGAACATAAGCCACGCCGCACTATTGATTTTGTATTTTTTGGTGCAGAAGAAAAGGGGCTTTTAGGAAGCCGCGCCTATGTTAAGGCACATGAATCTGAATTGTCACATCACCTCTTTAACATGAATATTGACCTTGCCGGACAGGCACTTGGCGGCACTGTAATAGGTGTTACGGGCGATTCTTCAATCTGCCGCCAGTTTGAAGCTCTCGCTGAAAAATGCGGTATTGGAATGACGACAAGATCATCTGTCTGGAGCAGTGA
>CAUCWU010000230.1 GCA_958446555.1 uncultured Lachnospiraceae bacterium
CAAAATTTGTAAAAACAGCACAGGAGTTAGGTCTGTGGGTGATTATTCGTCCATCACCATATATCTGTGCAGAATGGGAGTTTGGCGGACTGCCGGCTTGGCTTTTGGCAGAGGATGGCATGAAGCTTCGCGGCTGCTATAAGCCATTCTTAGATCATATTCGTTCTTATTATAAAGAACTGTTCAAGGTTTTGGCACCGCTTCAGGTAAACTACGGCGGACCAGTCATCATGATGCAGGTAGAAAATGAGTATGGCTACTATGGTGATGACACAGAGTATCTTGAGACAATGAAGCAGATCATGATCGATTTTGGTACTGTTGTACCTCTTGTTACATCAGATGGACCTATGCATGAGTCTCTTTCCTGTGGTCATTTAGAAGGTGCTCTTCCGACTGGAAACTTTGGTTCACGCACCGAGGAGCGTTTTGAAATATTGAAACAGTATACAAATGGCGGTCCTTTAATGTGTACCGAGTTCTGGGTCGGCTGGTTTGACCATTGGGGCAATGGCGGCCATATGAGAGGAAATTTAGAGGAGAGCACAAAGGATCTTGACAAGATGCTTGAGCTTGGCCATGTCAACATTTACATGTTTGAGGGCGGCACAAACTTTGGTTTTATGAATGGATCTAATTATTATGATGAGCTGACACCAGATGTTACTTCCTATGATTATGATGGTGTGCTTACTGAGGCTGGTGATATCACAGAGAAATATCGCCGCTATCAGGAAGTTATCCGCAAGTATGCACCGATTCCAGAAGTAACATATAGCACAAAGATTGAGAAGAAGGCATATGGAACACTGACAGCAGATGCAAAGGTTGGTTTGTTTGAGTCCTTAGAGGATCTGTCAGCTCCAGTAAAATGCAAGTTTCCTACCTCCATGGAGCGTTTAGGACAAAATTATGGATATATTTTGTACCATACAAAGCTTGAGAAAGAGCAGAATCTTGAAAAGATCCGTTTGTATGAGGCAAATGACCGTGCAAATCTCTTTGTCGATCAGAAACCGCTTGTAACGCTTTATGACAGACAGCTTCTGTCTGAGGCAAAGGCAGGAGAGGATTTTGCAAAGGAAGATGGAAAGCCAGTTACCTTTAAGAAGGGTGCACCGCTTGATATTCTTGTTGAGAACATGGGACGTGTAAACTTCGGACCAAGAATGGAACATCAGAGAAAGGGTATTGATGGCCATGTTCAGATTAATGGACATACTCATCTGAACTGGGAAGAATATTGTCTGCCGCTTGACAATATCGAAAAGCTCGATTATACAAAGGGCTATACAGAGGGACTTCCAGCATTTTATCACTTTACGCTTGACGTGGACCAAAAGGGAGATACCTTCCTCGATTTCGAAGGATGGGGTAAGGGATGCATTTTCTTAAACGGATTTAATCTGGGACGATTCTGGGAGATCGGACCACAGAAAAGACTTTATATTCCGGCACCGCTGTTAAAAGAAGGACGAAATGAAATTATCGTATTCGAGACAGACGGCAAACAGCCAGGAACAATAACCTTAAAAGATGAGCCGGATATCGGCTGATGAAGCTAGGGCGGACATTGTAAGGTGTCTGCCCTTTTTCTTTTGGCGCGAGGACGTTCACGTGGGAAGGTTACGAACGTGAACTGTTTATTGAAAATTAGGAGGAAAAATAGTATGGATAGAACATATATTACACTGAATGAGAACTGGAAATTCCACTACGGCGAGGTGCCGGAAGGCTGGTACAAGGGCTATGACGACAGTGCGTGGACTAGCGTTACGCTGCCGCATGACTGGTCGGTACATATGCCGTTTGAGCAGACTAATTCCAGCGGAACAGGATATTTGAGCGGCGGCATTGGCTGGTATCGTGTGCGCTTTTCACTTCCAGAAGCATATAAAGGAAAGCGCGTGAGAGTTGTATTTGATGGCATCTATAAAAATAGTAGAATATGGTGCAACAGCTATCACATCGGAAAGCGTCCTTATGGTTATACACAGATCAGCTATGATATTACTGACTTTGTTCAGTTTGGCGCGATTGATAATGAGATTACTGTGCGTGTATGCCATACTGATTTAGCTGATTCACGTTGGTTTACAGGCTCTGGTATTTACCGCAAGGCATACCTTGTAGTGGAGGAGCCGATTCATGCTGTCTGGAATGGTGTTGCCTTTAATGTGTCAAGAGCAGATGAGCAGTCGGCGGCTGTTTGTGCAAATGCAGAGATTGCAAATGAGCTAGATGAGCGCGTGATTGGAACGCTGACTGCTAGTCTAAAGCTATGTGGAAGTGATGAGGAGTCGATTGTTTTTGCAAGAGTACCAGCTGCAATGGAGGCACACGAGAAGAAAACCTTCTATTTAAATGGAATGATTGGAAAACCAAAGCTTTGGTCTTGTGAATCACCATCATTATATGAGCTTTGCATTTCATTTGAAAAAGAAGATGAAAATGTGGTTGTATTAGATAAAGAACGCGTTGGTATCAGAACATTTTCATTTGATGCTGATCAAGGCTTTTTCCTGAATGGAAAGGAAACAAAGTTTAAGGGCGTATGTGTTCATCATGATGGCGGCTGTCTTGGTGCAGCAATGTATCGTGAGGTATGGCTTCGCAGACTGCTTAAATTGAAGGAAGGCGGCTGCAATGCAATCCGCTGCAGTCACAATCCGCATATGCCAGAGCTGTATGATCTGTGTGATGAGCTTGGACTTTTAATGATGGATGAGGCATTCGATGAGTGGGAAAATCCGAAGAATAAGTGGTCTACCGGTCATAATGTATATCCGCCAAAGCATGAGGGCTACGCAGAAGATTTCCCAGAGTGGCATGAGCGTGATCTCGCCGATATGGTACGCCGTGATCGCAACCATCCAAGCATCGTTATGTGGAGCATTGGAAATGAGATCGACTATCCGAATGACCCATATTGCCATCCACTATTTGAAACCATGACAGGAAACAACGATGCCAACAAGCCGGCAAAGGAGCGTCAGTATGACCCGGATAAGCCAAATGCTGAGCGACTTAGCGCAATTGCAAAAGAGCTTGCAGCGATTGTGCGCACACAGGATACCACAAGACCAGTTACATTGGCAGCAGCCTTCCCAGAGCTGTCATCTCATATTGGATTTTTTGATGCACTTGATGTTGTGGGCTACAATTATAAAGAGCATCTGTATGAGGAAAGCCACAAACGTTTTCCAGACAAGCCATTTTTAGGCAGCGAAAATGGCGGCGGCTACGAGCAGTGGTGTGTGGTGCGCGATAATGCATATATCAGCGGACAATTTTTGTGGACAGGAGTTGATTATCTTGGAGAGGCACATGGATGGCCGATTCACGGTTCATCAGCTGGTTTAATGGATCTTGCAGGCTTTGAAAAGCCAGGCTTCTATAGAAGAAAGGCATTCTGGAGCACAGAACCATTTGCTTGTATCCTGACACGCCCAGATGATGGTGATGAGCATGAGTGGAGACCGTGGAATGCACATTGGAATTATACAGATGGAGAAAATGTCGTTGTACGAGTATTCACAAATGTGCAAAAAGAAACTATTTCTCTTAGTATAGTTGGTATTGATGGTGAAAAGTCATTGCACGATGGAACATATCTTGAAAAAGAAGGCTGCACCGAATGGCGTTTTGCTTATGAGCCAGGTGTACTTAAGGCAGTGTGCGGCGAAGCCGAGTGCAGCATTCAGACAGCAGGAAAAGCAGTCGAGTTGTCTGCAAATGTATGGCATGCAGGAGAAACTATAAATAAGGAAGAAGTGATGCAGATCGAGGTTTCACTTACCGATGAAAATGGTGTTCTTGCGGCAGAAGATCTGGAAATCACGGCAGAGGTAATAGGAGGAACACTTCTCGGACTGGAAAACGGTGATTTAGCAGACCTAACTCCATACTGCGAGTCACACAGAAAGACACACAATGGCAGACTGATTGTCTATGTAAAGCCAAAAGAAGATGTAAAGGTATGCATCAGCTGCCCGGCATTAGATAAAAGAGTGTGGATTGAATAATAATATATGAACAAAGAGGAATTACTATGGCTGCGGCGGTACAACCAATATTGCGGAAAATTCATGTATAAGGAGCGATGCCGCCGCGGCATCTCTGAACAAAAAATATCAAGAGGTGTCTGCACCAGAACTGAGCTTAGGAAAATGGAAAATGGCGACACGCCATGGAAGAAAATGATAGGTGACTATCTGCTGCAAAGACTAGGTGTGCCGACTGAATATTTTGAGGTAATGGCAGATGCAAGGGAATTGCACTTCTTGGAATTAAACTCGAATTATATGCAGGCAATGAAGAAAAAGCGTTTTCATATGGAATGGAAGCACTTGAGCTACTCAGACACCAGTACTCACAGCGATATGTTGTTTTTGTTTTGGAAGAACTGCTTAATGTGTTAGAATGCATTAGTGTAAAAGGAAAAGAGGATCAGAAATACAAGGAAGAAGAGACAGAGGTAACAGAATTTCTCAAGACATTTGAGGAACTATATCGGTTGTTTTCACATCCTAAAAAGAGAATGTGGCAGAGCATTAGTGTCAGCAATACGCATGAAATTGGACTGACACTTAAAATGCTTAGAAAAGCAATGGGATTGTCAGCGGCAAAGGTATCGGCTGCGAATCCAGACCATCTGACTGCGCGACAGATAGAGAAAATAGAGGCGGGAACGCATCGACCTTCTGGCAGAAATTATGAAATGCTCATGCAGTTTTATCATAAGACGGGACTAGAAGGGCAGCTGTTACAAAAGTCGGGCGGGAAAGCCAAGAAACTTTTTGCAATTATCGGACAATGATGTCGAATTTTGTCGAAA
>CAUCWU010000231.1 GCA_958446555.1 uncultured Lachnospiraceae bacterium
ACTCTGACTCACTTTCTGATTCCATTTCTTTTGTTCCAAGTGTCTGCCATGCTACTGGAGCAGGTTTTTTCTCAAAAAGGTGATTTCCCCCTGCCTGGAAGAAGATTGCTGTAAAAATAGCTGCTGCCGCTGCAAGCGTACCGCCTGCAATTAGATAACCAGGAACCTTTTTATCTGTATGGTACTGCTTGTAATCCTCTGCCTCCAATATGTACTCATCCTTGATATCTGTCATCCACATTAAAAGCGCCTGTTCTCGTTTTTTCTTCTGATTTTCCATACTACTTTCTGATTGTTTTTTTCTACTCATAAGCGTCCTCCTATCTGTGTATTTTCTATTTTACCACTTCTACTATATAAGACAAATTCTGTGAGCGAATTTCTTAGAAAAAGTAAATTTTTTTGAAAAATTACCCAAAAAATATTTTCTATTAATAGTGCAAAAACAAAGCGAAGCATCATTATTATGAAATACTTCGCTTTGTTATCATATCTTTATTTTATTTCGCACTTTTGAAGTGTTCCCAATTCCATCTCATATATCTCATCACACAAGCATTGAATATCTTCCATATTATGACTTGCCAAGATCATTGTCGTTCCTTCATCCCGCAATTTAGAAAACACCTTGCGCATTTCTTCTACTCCAGATTTATCTAGTCCATTCATTGGTTCGTCCAACACAATTAACTTCGGATGTTCCATGATTGCTTGGGCAATTGCCAATCGCTGTCGCATACCAAGCGAGAACTTTCCTACTTTCTTCTTCCCTGTGTTTTCTAAGCCAACTGTCTTTAAATATTGTTAAAAAACCTGTTAAAATTCCTGCTAAAAAATTTAAAACTACGCATTTTCCAAACAAAATTCCGGGGGTTTGTCCTCTTATGATAGAGACAGGAAAAACGAACCAATTTTTAATTCCATATTTCATTGGAAGATTTACCATCTGAAAAAATGGCTTTGTCCATTTCAGTTTTATCGTCACCTGTGGCATAATCATAAGAAAAATTAGAAAAAACAGATATAAAAAATACAAAACTGTAATAATAACAAGATAAAGCAACTGCCCATACAACCAACTACTTCTTGATGTGCGAAGCAAATATTGATAAATTCCTTTTTCATGGTAAGGAATATCGCAAATCAGTAAAATGAAACCTGCCCAAATAGTAAATGCTGTATAATTCATTGATATTCCATTTACTTTCTCCAAAATAAGCATTCAAAATTTCCTCAATCGAAAATTCACGTGCTTGAACCTCCAATAGATCCTTACTCTCATAATTCACGGGTTCTTTCTGATTATTCGTTGCATTTTTTTCTACTTCTGACGCAAAAGTTGCTCCTGAAAAAAATATGCTTGCAAACATTACGACAGATAAACATCGTTTCTTCATATTCATACCTCCAATTTCTTTATTTTTTGCTTCTACCATATAAGACAACCTTTACAAGTAAATTACTCAAAAGAAATCGAGTTTTTTTAATTTAATTTTCCTTGACAAACCTCCCAATCTTTGGTATCATATCAAAGTACGGTTCAAAGTGCTTCCGTGGCTCAGTTGGTAGAGCGATTCACTCGTAATCAATAGATCACGGGTTCGAGTCCCGTCGGGAGCTTTCCAGTACAAAAGAGTGTCCGTTAGCGGATGCTCTTTTTCTTTTATCTAAAACGATTATTGCACTGTACAATTACATGTTTTTTCAATGTCAAAATTTTGGAGGTACTTATGCTTGCTCTTACACTCTCTTCGCTAAAGGATGGCACATCTCATCTATTTACAAAGCCAACCTTTGATGGCTTTGATGTGCTCTCTGTCACAATCTCTAGCTATATCACATTCTCTATGGATGGTCATCTCAATACTGCCTTTTTTGAGGATCAGGCAAATGACCAGTCAGTAGATGAAAAAGACTCGCCTTCTAAGCTTTGCTCTTGGTCACGTCTTCGCCCAGTCTGCTTTTCGATCATTAGGGGAAAGCAGCCACCTGTCTCGTTCCAAATCACACTTTTTCTTGGCAGAGAACAGTCTGCTGCTTTTTTTGAAGAATCGGCTCTTTCTGAAAATCAGGATATTGAGGGATTTACCCTTCATTTTTCATATAAGAATCGCGTATTAACTCTTTCAACTGGCACAGTATTCTCCCGCTTCTCTTTGGATCGCGACAGTGAACGAGTATGGGATCACAGTATCTACGAATGGCTCAAAACGCAGGCGATCGAATTTGATGAAGTCTAATGCAATCATCCATAATAAGATAAAATGAACCATCGCTTCTTTAAATTAGTACATAATTGGCTAACTGGTAGTTTTATCGTTGTAGTCAGCACTCACCAGACTTGAGTGCTAAAATTTTTATAAAATTATGTTTTTTCACGCATAATTGTCATCTTTTTGTGTTGACAAATCCGCCTCACCGCAGTAAAATACGAATTGCAGCAAGAAAAAATTAGCACTCACCTGAGTGTGATAGCAATGCAATCAGCGTCTTCAATTTAAAATGGTTGCTGCACAAATGATAGACGCAGAAATGAGGATGTTATGAATAAAGAAGGCAGTTTATCAATTAACAGTGAAAACATATTCCCTATTATTAAAAAGTGGCTGTATTCTGACCACGATATATTCTTCCGTGAGCTTGTCAGCAATGGCTGCGATGCGGTTACCAAATTAAAGAAACTTGATATGATCGGTGAGTACACCATTCCGGAAGGCAAGGAGCTTTGCGTAAAGGTTACTGCTGATGCTGAGACAAAGACCATCACCTTTACTGATAACGGTATCGGTATGAATGCTGACGAGATTGATCAGTACATCAACCAGATCGCTTTCTCTGGCGCTCGTGATTTCCTTGACAAGTATAAGGATAAGACAAATGATGATCAGATTATCGGTCACTTCGGTCTGGGCTTCTACTCTGCATTCATGGTTGCTGACCGTGTTACCATCGATTCTCTTTCCTATAAGGAAGGTGCCAAGGCTGTTCACTGGGAGTCTGATGAGGGTACCTCTTTTGAGATGTCTGACAGCGACAAGACTGAAATCGGTACAACAATTACTCTGTACTTAAATGAGGACAGCTACGAGTTCTGCAATGAGTACCGCGCTCAGGAAATCCTTGATAAGTATTGCTCTTTCATGCCAATTCCGATCTACTTTGAAGCAATCAAGACTGCTGAGGAGCAGGCAAGAATCGACGAGGCTGCTAAGAAGGCAAAGGAAGAGGAAGAAAAGAGAAAGGCTGAGGAGAAGGCAAAGAAGGAAGCTGCTGGCGAGACCGTAGAAGAAGCCGATAAGACTGCTGAGGAAGAAAAGGCACCGGAAGCACCAAAGCCAATCAACGAGACCACTCCACTTTGGACCAAGCATCCAAATGAGTGCACCGATGAGGAATACAAGGACTTCTATCACAAGGTATTCCACGATTACAAGGAGCCTCTGTTCTGGATTCATCTGAATATGGATTATCCGTTTAACTTAAAGGGTATTCTGTACTTCCCGAAGATCAACACCGAGTATGATTCTATCGAGGGTACGATTAAGCTGTACAACAATCAGGTATTTGTTGCCGATAATATTAAGGAAGTCATCCCAGAGTTTTTGATGCTGTTAAAGGGTGTTATCGATTGTCCAGATCTGCCGCTTAACGTTTCCCGTTCTGCTCTGCAGAATGATGGCTTTGTTAAGAAGATTTCCGACTATATCACCAAGAAGGTTGCTGACCGTCTGACTGGTATGTGCAAGACCAAGCGTGAGGACTATGAGAAGTTCTGGGACGATATCAATCCATTCATTAAGTTTGGTGTATTGAAGGATGAGAAGTTTGCTGAGAAGATGAATGATTATATCATCTTCAAGGATTTGAACGGCAAGTATCTGACTCTTCCAGACATCTTAAAGGAGAATGAGGAAAAGCATAAGAATCAAGTCTTCTATGTTACCGATGAGAAGGAACAGAGCCAGTATATCGAGATGTTCAAGAAGGAAGGCATCAATGCTGTTCTGTTAAAGCATAACATCGACTCTCCGTTCATCACAAGACTCGAGCAGAAGAATCCAGATGTAAAGTTTATCCGTATTGACTCTGATCTGAATGATTCTTTCAAGGAAGAGACCACCGATGAGGAGAAGGAAACCTTAAAGAAGGACAGCGAGTCTTTGACCACTCTCTTCCACAAGGCATTAAATAACGATAAGCTGACTGTTAAGGCTGAGAAGTTAAAGGATGCTTCTATGGCTTCTGTTATGACTCTTTCCGAAGAAGGAAGAAGAATGCAGGAGATGATGAAGATGTACGGTATGTCTGGCATGGATATGGGTACACCGGATGAGACTCTTGTTCTGAATCTGACCCATCCGCTGGTTCAGTATGTATTAGCTCACACTGAAGATGAGAGCGTTACTAAGTACTGCGAGCAGTTGTATGATTTAGCCGCTCTGGCACATGGCACTCTGTCACCGGATCGTATGTCTAAGTTCATCACTCGTTCCAATGAGATCATGATGGAGATTGCAAAGTAATCAATTCATTCATATAAGAAATCCCCTGCAGAAACAAATCTGCAGGGGATTTTTTTGACTTTTATTTTGAATTTGATTTATGCAAGGAAATCGCGGATTCTCTTGCTTCTTACCGGGTTGCGAAGCTTTCTTAGTGCCTTTGCCTCGATCTGACGGATACGCTCTCTGGTTACGTTGAACTCCTTTCCAACTTCCTCGAGTGTTCTTGGATGACCATCACGAAGACCGAAACGAAGCTCGATTACCTGACGCTCTCTCTCCTTAAGATCTCCAAGCAGCGCGTCGCTATGG
>CAUCWU010000232.1 GCA_958446555.1 uncultured Lachnospiraceae bacterium
GAAGCAAAAGGCACTGCATAAAATTGCTGCCTTGAATCAAACCGGGAAAGTTTCTATCACACAGTTCAATGCGATAATTAAGAAAAGGGGCTCGGACATTTGGAATGTAAAACAATGTGTTCCCTCTTCGCTTTACCACAATATCGCCATATGCCGCCACCACAGAAGCTGCCTTCACTGGGTGTTCAAATACTGCATACTCTTCTGTGTCAATAATTCTTTTATAGCCCAGAAAACTGCGCGGGTTTGATTTCATCGCACATCTTGTACCAATTAGTTTTGCGGCATTTTCTTTTGTCAACCTTGCAGTAATCATCTTCCTCCTCCTTCCGTACACTGCATCAATCACAGTTTCATATTGACAGCTCTATCCAAAACGGCAGTGTACAACTCACCAACAAAACGCTGCTTTGCCGTCTCTATTGCGTGTTGTTTCATAGCATCAATCGAACCTTCATCCAATAAAAGAATTCGTTCAATGGCTTTCATAATGGATGCAGAATCGCATCCTTTAATTTTTATACCATTGAAACCATCTTTAATGATTTCATCAGCACCGCCAACTGCATTACATAGAACAGGAATTCCTAGTGATAGACTCTCAGAAAGCTTCGTAGAAAAACCTGCTTTTGCGTACCGAAGATTCTCCCGAAAGAGAATACTGAAGTCAGCCTTTTCAATCACCTTCACGCATTCTTCATGAGGAACACGACCATACGCAATGATACCAATTTTCTCTGGATCATCGATTTGCAAAAGCGTTTTAACCTGCTCTTTTGTCACCCCGACGATATCCGCAACAACCTTTACTTGATCATTGTTTATGTCTTTGATTGCAATTAGATACGGAAGAATCAGATCCTTTTGCGCCGGCGCCCCTGCATATACCAAATGGCGACCATGGGATGTTGGTACAATTTCAGATTTGACACAGCTCATAATAGGTGGTATCTGAATCACATTTTTACAGCCATGGGACTGATAGTATGCTGTAAGATAAGGACTAATGGATATAATATAATCCAGCTTGGAATCCATGTTTCGGATACGATAATCCACGTTTTTAGCAACTACATAATTCCACTTTTTTGATCGTGACAACTCATACCATTCTGTTACATCTGCACCAACCGTAATCCCGCGTGGATGACAAAAAGCTATTATCTTTTCTGTCATCCTCTCTTTTTCATTATAGACAATGACGGTATCCGGCTTTTCAGTAACAATCGCATCTTTGATTACACAGAAATCAGCACAACCACAAAATATGTTTTCTACATTCTTTATTTTCGACTTTGGTTGTCTCTTTAAAATATAGCGGAATCCATCATACTCAATTTCGTCTTGCTTTCCTGCTGTCGGCTGACTCAAGCATAAAAAGATGACCTCATTGCCTGCTTCTCGTAATACCTTGGCAATTTGGTATACCCTTATTCCTGCTGCCGTCTCAGGTAATCCAGACCAACCAATATATAAAACCTTACTCATCTGCATATCCTCCGTGATCACTTAGCGATAGAATATGCCCCATATAAAGCATTATCACCAATTGCTTCACATCACAATACACCACATTAAAAACCGACAATCCTCCCAAGGCCATAAGCCAACAAACTATTGGAAGCATGGCGATCCATTTTATTGAATGAGATTTCATTATTGATAAGAGCGTTTTCACTTGAGGAACAAGCCACTGTAAAAGAACAACTATGCCGTAATGAAACGCAATAAACACATATTGGTTATCTATATTTGAAATATAGCCCTGTGTAGAGTCATAATATACAGCACTTGCTCCGTTACCAAATACCCATCCCAGAAAAGAAGATGCTCCTGCAATATCTGCATATTGGTGGCTTCGACTGTCACGACCAAGTTTATCGCTCAAAAAAATCAAGTTATTTGAAAAATAACTCTGCAAGAGGCGAACAATCAAATAACCCGTCAACATAAGCAGTATTACACGCAATATTTTAATTCGAACATTATGCTGTGTTGTTCCCAGCAAATAAATAGCTATACCGACAAGGCACGATTGGATAATCCAACTTCTAGAATTAATAATGACTGCAAAAATAACATTAAATCCAATTAGAAGCGCTTGTGGCAACCCAATCCCATCATCACGCAAAATTCTATCCGTCAAATAAACTACTGAACACCAAAACACGGATACATAATAGTAAATCAGCGAAGAATTTCCAACAACTACTACGCCATACCTGGCCACAAGTGTTATATACTCATATCCAAGTAAACAAATATATGCAATTATTAATATCGGCAAAATCCTTATAACTGCATTCCATATTCCATCATCCATTCCAACAAAAACAGCCAGACTCACCAAATAGACAAGTGGCGTTGTTGGCGAAGTAATTGCAGAATACAAACCATCTTCGAGGAGCATTTTTGAAAAATAGAACACAATTGTCAAGAACAATATTGAACCGTATAAGAAATGCGCTCTGTTTTCACAAAGCTTTGCCACGGCAACTATAAAAATCACAAACAAGGCAGAATAAATGAGTATAAGATATATCGGTGTTGACGTATCGCCTCGCTTAAAATACATTGCATACTGTTCATTTACCCATATAGCATCTTTATATGAGTAGACCAGTGCCATAAACAGAGCAATTATTGAGTATACTATACACGCTCTTTTTTGCTTAAACTCCATTTTTTCTTCCCCGACAATCCCTCATTAAATCAAGCCATCTATTGCAAACAAGATTTTTTTCTACTCGCGTACAAATCTTCTTTGCATTAGTGCCCATTTTTTTTGCGCTTTCCCTATCCGTCAACAGACGGGCCATCGCCGTTGCCAATTCATTAGAATTCCTACATTCTACGATAACTCCATTTTCTCCATTGGTTATCAATTCTCTTGCGCCACCTGGCGAACAATCTGTTGAAACACATGGCAAACCAATTGCCATAGCTTCAATTAATGCATTAGGAATTCCCTCGTAATCTGAACTTAGTACGAAAAGCGAAGCATCCTTGATATATTCCTGAATATTATTTTTCGCCCCAGGCAAAAAGATCCTATCCTTAAGGCCCTTAGACTCAATAAATTTCTCAAGCTCCTTTCTTAGGCTTCCTTCACCGTATATAACGAGCGTATAGTCAGGAATTTTTTTTGCAAGTTCGGAGAATGCATTGATAAGTAACTTCTGATTTTTTTGAGGCTCCAATCGACCAACTGTTACAATTTCTTTTCTTTCTACGGTAAAATCGTGCGTAGGGAATCCTGTTACATCAAGCGGATTGAGAATAACGGCACTACGTTTTTGCACTTTTTCCGGATAACATTCTTGTGCACCTGTAGTCTGGAAGACAAATTCATCCGCTCTGTGTTCTACAATTTTTCTATAAACCTTATCAACTTTTCTCTGATTAACTTGATTCGGATCATTTCGTTCAGAATAAATCAGCGGAATATGAAGTCCTGTAATTGCCACCGCTGTTAGAGCAGCAACATCATTGTAAAAGGATATTACAACATCCGGTTTCCACCTTCTACACAGAGAACGAATCGCTCTTATGATTACAATATGAGGAATACCCATCTTTCTTTCACTGTAGCAGCTCAGGAGCTCTACTTGAGATTTTAATGCATAGTTACTTTCAGCAGCTGTTCCTGTAAGCAAAATTTTAACTTCACAGCCTTTATCACACCATGCATTAGAAAGAATGCTCATCACACGCTCTGCTCCGCCAAAATTCATACTTGATGCGACAAATAAGCACTTCATTAGACTCTACCCTCACTTATATTTTCGTATATGTCGGCATACTTTTTTGCCATCGTTATCGCCGAAAAAACAGCTGACTTATCCCATGCATTCCGCCCTAGACGCTTTCTCTTTTCTTCATCAGAATAAATCGACTCGAGAGCTACAAGGATATTCTCCTCTTTGGGGGCAATCAGTAGCGCATCCTTTTGATCCATGAGCATATCAGGAATTCCGCCAACATCGCTTGCAATAATAGGGAGTCCAGTTCCCATTGCCTCAATCAATGTCATTGGCATTCCCTCAAATTTAGACGGAAGAATAAAAACATCTGCATTGTGCAGCCAAGGGTAAACGTTGCTCTGTAAACCAGCAAATTCGACTGCATCTGTAATATTGAGTTGACCTGCAAGCTGCATCATATTCTCTTTGAGTTCACCATCTCCCAGCAACTGTAGCCTTGCATCCGAATGGTGTTCTGTGAAACGAGAAAAGCTTCTCAACAGAAGTTCATTGTTCTTCACGTCCATTAGCCGACCTATATGAAGAACTGTAAAGGTATCTTTTCTCGCATAACTTTCCTTTACAATGCATCGTGAAAGGTCAATTCCGTTAAATACAACTGGTATTCTGTTGTCTGGCAATCCATACACTTCTTGAATCGTCCTTTGGATTTCTTCACTCAGTGCCACAGGAACCACATTAAAATGTTGAAATAGCACCCCATTAATGGTTTTTCCTGCTTTCGTCTGCTCCTTCTGGGCAACATTGTGCACCGTATGCACCCTTTTAACCTTTAAACCCAGTGAAGCCAAAAAGGCATACGGCAAAACATACCGATGCGTGTGTATGACATCTGGTTGATATGCCTTTATTATTCTCCGCATTTTTGAAATAATAGACGGATCAAATCCTCTTTTTTTGCCTAGGTACTCTATTTTAATACCCTTGTTTTCAATGCGTTCCGTTATAGCAGTATGCAAATCAAAAAAACTAATAACTAAAACATCGTGGCCTTCTGCAGCAAGACTACATGATAGATTTTCCACCATGGTTTCTGC
>CAUCWU010000233.1 GCA_958446555.1 uncultured Lachnospiraceae bacterium
AGGGCCGAAATTTTCGAGCCGGACATTTATTAGACGCTTCCGGTGAGCACCGTACAAATCAGAATATTCCCACTCAAAGGTCGCAGTTACCATTACCCACTGACGTCTCTTTAAGCTTTCTGTATCCTTATACTTGCAGACGAATCCAAGGAAACGAATATCATCGGCACAACAAGTCATTGCATTTCTTCCCGGCACAAATACATCCTTTGGAAATTCCTTATTCTTCATCACCATTGCCTTGAAGACAATTGTTTTTCCAACATACTCATCTGGATTATCCTGAGCATCGATATACCAGATACCATAATCCTCATCCTCAAGATGAATGACATCCTGATCGCGGTCATATGGAAGTACATCCTCTGGCTGAATCGTCTCTCCGTCCTTTGTCTCGAACATAACCTCTGCACGACGGTTTACTGCCTTGATGGAACGATTGAAGGTATCAACTGGTGTCTCATCCTTTACACAGCGATTGAATACAACCATATCGGTATAGGTAAGAAGCTCCATTGCCAAGGACTTAATATTATTCAAATACAACTGGAAGCTACTGCCATCTAAAACGGTAATCGTCTGGTACAGTTCCCAAGAATATGGAAATGGAAGCTGAGAAATATTCTTCGGAGACCACATACCATTGTACTCGATGATAACACGATCTGGCTTGTGACGCTTTCCTACCTCACGGAAGTACTCTCTCGTCAACTCGCTCTCTTCCTCAACTGTCTCTGTCACAACATGGTACTTGTCCATGAATGCCTGATCAAGCTCCTCTTCACCCTCTTCGCAGAGGATCAAAAGTGTCTTTGATCCGTCATTAAAATAATCCTGCTGAAGTGTGAATCTCAAAAATGAGGTCTTTCCACCTTCCAAAAATCCGGTGATCACATATACTGGTATCTCATTTGCCATTGTACTGTCTTCCCTTCTAACTTTTCTTTTTCTAACAACAAAGAGCTGCCACACCCATTCTCAGTATTGGCAGCTCTTTTTACAACCATTACAGCTTAAACAGCTTCTCCAGCTTCTCGGTATCTAACTTAGAACCAATTACGCAAAGTCTTCCTGTGTAATCCGGTGCGCCATTTCGAATCTCATACTCACCCGAAACCAGATCGAAGTATAACCATGTGCCATCTGCAGTTGGAAGCATACCCTTTGATCTTAAGATAATACCAAACTCGGTCTCCTCAGACAGCTGCTGTAAAATCTCATCCAGCTCTTCCTTTGTATACTTTCTAGGAGTTTCCTTACCCCAGCTAGTGAATACCTCATCTGCATGATGATGGTGGTGATGGTGATCATGGCAACCACAGCTGCACTCCTCATCGTGCTCGTCATGGTCATGATGCTCATGCTCATCATGATCGTGATGATGGTGCTCATGCTCGTGTTCTTCCTCATCATGATCATGGTGATGATGGTGGTGATGCTCATGCTCCTCGTCATCATCGTCGTCATCGTGATGATCATGACAACCGCACTCACACTCGTCATCGTCGTCATCATGATGATGGTGATGATGCTCATGTTCCTCTTCCTCATGAAGCTTCATAGCCTCTTCCATCAATTCCTCTGCCAGAGAATGTCCCTGCTCCATAACTGCCAGAATCTGCTCACCAGTCAGCTCATCCCACGGAGTAGTGATGATCTTAGCCTTTGCATTCTTCTCCTGAATCATGGAAACTGCCTGCTCTAACTTCTCTTCCTTCATACCCTGAGTTCTGCTTAAGATGATAGTGTTTGCACTCTCAACCTGATTGTTGTAGAACTCACCGAAGTTCTTCATATACATCTTGCACTTGGTTGCATCTGCAACAGTTACAAAGCTATTTAAGGACAGCTCAATCTCACCTGCAACGTTCATAACAGCTGCGATTACATCAGACAGCTTGCCTACGCCTGACGGCTCAATGATGATGCGATCTGGATGATACTGCTCAACTACCTTCTTTAAAGCAGCGCCAAAATCACCTACCAGTGAACAGCAGATACAGCCGGAGTTCATCTCAGTAATCTGGATACCAGCATCCTTTAAAAATCCGCCATCAATACCGATCTCACCGAACTCATTCTCGATCAGAACTACTTTTTGTCCATTTAATGCTTCTTTTAAAAGCTTCTTTATTAAGGTTGTCTTTCCTGCTCCCAGGAATCCTGAAATAATGTCAATCTTTGTCATTGTGTAACCATACCTTTCTGTACTCTCGTACAACAAACAAACGTTGCCGTTTCCAACTTCGTATATTAACATGTTTGTTGCTATTTTGCAAGTGCTTTCCCGTAAAATGTTGTCTACTGGTCTTATTCAAGGGTCACCAAGGTTATGACGTAACTTCGAATGATGGCATTTTAAAGTATTATCCTTGTAACTATTATTGGTGAAAGCAATCCCTCGATCGCAATTCCAGCTACCCAAATGACTGCAATCCTTATTACAATTCCCACTTGCTCTCCCAATTGAAAGCTCTTTCTTTTCCCTGTTAATTCATAGAGTGCCCAATACGCAAAAATATAAAACAAGCTATGTATTCCAAATAATAAAAGTGCTTGCAAAATCCCAGTTATCCCAGCAAACATTGTAGCTGCTATAATCACAACTGCAGCTGATGCACCCGCTACAAATGCAATTCCTCCAAACACAACTAGCGCAAAATTTGAAAATATTGATATTACCATTATCAAAAAAACCGGAACTCGTGCTCTACCTACATACGATAGAAAACCAGAGGGAAAACCAGTTTGAAGGATTTGCAAGTGAATAGCCGGAAGATAACAGACAATGATTCGATATAAAAAGTCAGCACGCCAGATACTGGCTGCTGTTCCTGCCAAAATTCCAACCACAAACATACCTAGTGGTAATATATATAGATTTGAACTTATTCTTATCATTGCAAGCACCTCCCAGACATATGCTGGGGTCAGTTCACGATAAACGATAGTTTATCCGTGCCTGACCCCAATTGTATTACTAGTGTATGAGAGAGTACTATTTCTTATTCCAAAAAAGAAAAGGTGTTGTAATCACTCACAACACCTTTTGCTATTACTTTGCTATGTCAGTCACTCTGGACTCTCTGATCACGCTTACCTTGATCTGTCCAGGGTACTCCAGCTCTGCCTCAATCTGTTTTGAAACATTTCTGGCCAGAATCACCATATCGGCATCCGATACTTGTTCCGGAATAACCATAATCCGAACCTCTCGGCCCGCCTGAATTGCATAGGATTTCTCAACACCCTTAAAGGAATTGGTAATCTCCTCAAGATGCTTCAGACGATTCGTGTACGCCTCGAGAGTTTCTCTTCTTGCGCCCGGTCTAGCTGCAGAAATGGTATCTGCCGCCTGAACGATGCAAGCAATTAAAGAGGTTGGCTCTACATCGCCATGGTGAGACTCAACAGCATTGATCACGATCGGAGACTCTCTGTACTTGCGGCACAGCTCAGCACCCAACTGAATATGGGAACCCTCCATCTCATGGTCTACTGCCTTTCCAATGTCATGTAACAATCCTGCACGTTTTGCCATGCGAACATCTAGCCCCATCTCTGCAGCTAAAAGTCCAGAAAGATGTGCAACTTCGATTGAATGCTTCAACGCATTCTGACCGTAGCTTGTGCGGAATTTCATACGTCCTAAGAGCTTTACGAGCTCCGGATGGATGCCATGAACACCCACCTCAAGTAACGCTGCCTCTCCTTCTTCACGAATCATTACTTCCACTTCTTTTTGCGCCTTCTCCACCATCTCCTCGATTCTTGCCGGATGAATACGGCCATCAAGGATCAGTTTCTCCAAAGCGATTCTTGCCACTTCTCTTCGCATCGGATCAAAAGAGGATAGGACAACTGCTTCCGGTGTATCGTCAATGATCAATTCTACTCCGGTGAGTGTTTCAAGAGTACGGATATTTCTTCCTTCACGTCCGATAATCCTTCCCTTCATCTCATCATTTGGCAGCTGTACAACTGAGATCGTTGTCTCTGCCACATGATCGGCAGCACATCTTTGAATGGCAGTTACTACATACTCTTTTGCCTTCGCAGATGCCTCTTCCTTTGCCCTTGCCTCCATCTCTTTAATCATCTTTGCAGTGTCAAGCTTTACTTCGTTTTCCACGCTCTTGAATAAAAACTCTTTTGCTTGTTCGGAGGTCATGCCGGAAATACGTTCTACTTCCTGGGATATCTGTGCCGTAAGTTCGTCAGCCTTCGCATGCTTTCTGTTCAGGCTTTCTTCCTTTGCATTCAGGCTCGCTTCCCGCTTTTCCAAAACACTTGTCTTTCGGTCGAGCGCCTCTTCTTTGTTGACAGCACGCTTTTCCATTCGAGACAATTCACCGCGACGTTCTTTGATCTCCTTTTCGAGCTCGTTCTGAGCTTTGAGGTTTTCTTCCTTCGCCTCAAGGAGCGCCTCGCGCTTTTTGCTTTCTGCGGTCTTAAGAGCTTCATCTATTATTGCTCTGGATCTTTCCTCCGCACTTCCAACGGTCGCTTTGTACTTTGACTGCTGGATTCCGGTTGCAGCGAACCAGACGATAACAGCAACAATCACTGCAGTAACCGCTGCTGTAATAATAATAGGAACCACAGGAGCACCTCCTTTATGAAATTTTCATTGTACGGTTTATATTTCATATATAAACAGGCAACAGTATAATTTTATACGATTCGCTTATAAAAGTCAAGACATTTTGGGGAATCCAACAAATTGTTGAGGCACTTTTGTCATCCCAAAAATTCCTCTCTCAGTTCCCACACAGCCCGCTTTGCCATCTCATACGGAA
>CAUCWU010000234.1 GCA_958446555.1 uncultured Lachnospiraceae bacterium
CTTTTAACGGGAGTAGTTATGATAGCAGCAAACACGATTGCAGAGCTAGTGAACGCAAGGTTAAATCCATATATGGCGCAGGAGGGAAAATGAGCTTTGAAAAACATATAACGAAGAGAAAAAAAGTACCGTTTCTTTCCTTTGTGCTGCTTGGTATTTTGATTATGGGATGTGTGTTTGCACCATTTTTTTGCAAAGATGCGTCCTATATGGATCTTATGAACTGCAGCTGCGCACCGGGACGTGAATTTTTCTTTGGAACAGATACGATGGGACGCGATCTGTTTTCATGTATATGGCATGGCGGACGTGTTTCTCTTACCATTGGCTTTTTGTCTGCTGCGATATCAGCAGTTATTGCAGTTTTGTATGGTACAGCAAGTGCACTGTCACCTGCGTGGCTGGATAGGCTTTTGATGCGTCTTGTAGACGTGCTTCTTTCTGTTCCATCGCTTTTGCTTGTCTTATTTGTGCAGGCAGTATTTGGAAAAAATATTATAGGAATGAGTGCAGCGATAGGACTTTGCGGATGGTTTTCAATGGCAAAAATCGTGCGCACACAGGCAAAAACAGTAAAAGAAAGCGGCTTTGTCACGGCATCACAGTGCATGGGCGGCGGCTTTTTTCATGTGCTTTACTGGCATCTTGCACCAAATTTTCTTCCATCCATTTTATTTATGATTATTATGAGTGTACGAACAGCAATAGCTGAAGAATCAACACTTAGCTTTCTGGGGCTTGGTCTTCCAATAGAGACAATCTCGTGGGGCAGTATGCTCGCACTTGCCCAGAATGCCTTCGTTATGCGCGCATGGTGGATGATTTTGATTCCAGGCCTTTTTTTAATACTCCTTTTTTTATGCCTCACCGAGATAGGAAGCTGGTGCCAAGAGCGCATGAACCATAAAAAAAGGCAGATGTAAAACACTCTTAGAACAGACAATGATAGCAAATAAATGATATCATAAATATGCAAAATGCAATAGAAAATATTGAGGGATAAATAAAATAATGAAATTGATAATGACCTATTACAAAAAAATGATTATCACATATAAAAAGCTTTTTGTGATGTCATTTGTGATCATGGCGGCAGTGACCGTGAGCAACCTTTTGATTCCGTGTGGAATGCGCTTTTTGGTAGACAGTATCTCACAGGCGAACAGTCTTGGACAGAAAGAACTTCTTTTTTTGCTTGCCGCATTCGCAGCATTTTTATCATGTATGGGGTTTAATACCTGGATGGAAATTAGATGGTATTTGCTGCTAGATAAGTTAGGCGGTCTTTGTATGAGAGACTTGACACTCAAGATGGAGGCAGCACTTGCGGCCGCTTCCCTATCAGATGCCGATAAGATTGGTGCGGAGGTGTTAAAGCATACAATGTATGCTGATGTGCTTGATGTATTTCGTGTGACAGGTCATCATATACCGTCGTTTATTAGTGCGGTATTGACAACTATTGTATGTATGGTATTGGCCTTTGCATTTAGCATAAAATTTGCAGTTTTTTTGGTGTTTTCAGTTGGTATTGGCTGGTATGTGTCATTTTTGGGGCGAAGGCAAATTTCAAAAAAGGCAGGCAAGACAAATCAGAAAATGAAACAGTGCCATGCCGTCTGCAATCAGTATATTGACTCAATGACACTTGTCCAGACAAACGATGTGCTCGATTACTTTCAGCAGGAAACAACGAGAAAATTAAGTGATTTTATTCAGACTGCAAAAAAAGAAGATCGCCTTATGCTTTTTTGGTCTAAGTTGTCCGAACATTATAACACGATATCTACTATGCTGCTATCTGTTTTATTGTTGATTCCTTCATGGGGCGGATCAATTGGGAATTTGATCTTTTTTACGATGTTGTCAACGGTAATTAATTCGCAGGGTCAGAATGCACAGGAATTGCTGCGGCAAATTATACGCGCACAAGTAAGCTTTGAGAATGTAGACAAGGTGTGCAAATTAGAGCCGCGCCAGAAAACAGAGTCATTAACAGATGTTGAATCAATCGAGTTCGACTCAGTTTATTTTTCTTATGAAAGCGGTGAATCTGCAATAACACAAGTTTCCTGCTGTCTGCAAAAAGGACAGATGGTTCGCCTGATGGGTGAAAATGGCTGTGGAAAGTCTACATTTATAAAGCTCTTGCTTGGACTTTATCGGCCAGACAGTGGAACAATAAGAATCAATTCACAATCAGTTGATGCTTATTGCAAACATGATATGAGCCGTCAGTTTTTGTATGTTGGTCAGGAGGAGATTTTTTTTAACGAGACAGTAGAAGATTATTTACACATTATCACACAAAATGAGGGAGAAGCTGTGACATATCTGTTAAAAGAATATGATATAGCGGCGGATCGTGCCATCGAAAATGAGGGAAAATCATTGTCGGTGGGACAGAGAAAGAAGCTGTTAATCATGAAAATGCTTCTTAGAATCGAAGAAGCATCTGTTTTGATTTTAGATGAAATTGAGGCTGGTCTTGATCAGGAAACGAGAGAAAAATACGAGCAGTTGTTAAATCTTATTGCAAAAAAGAAGAATAAACTTATAATTGTCGTTGAGCATGACCCACAAGGAACAATTGAATTTACAAAAATAATGCATTTTCAGAGTGGTCGTCTTGTGAATTTTGACAATTTCCAGTAAATGCATATCGTAAAATGAAATTTCTGCTTGCAATTTGCACTTTCGTGTGCTATAGTAATGAACCATAAGAAACGCATTGAAGGAGACTCTATCCCAACGATCTTGACAGGAAGAGGGCGTCACCGACTGAGAGCGCCGTCATGAGGGACTGGGTGTGGGAACGCTCCGGAGCGGGCATTCTGAGCTTTTATTATGAGTAAAAGGGTAGGTTTGCACGTTGGTTTACGTTATAACCATAGAGTGATCCAGATATGGATTGAATGCGGGTGGTACCGCGGAACGAAGATGTTTCGCCCCGGAGACTGTAATAAGTTACAGTTTCCGGGGTTTTTTGTATAATGCAGCAACTTGCAAAGCAAGTTAGCGAATCCGAATGTTTTTAGAATTGCGAGAGTTACGGAGTAATTCGTAAGCATTATAATAAATAAAAGTACCAGCATCAACCATGGAGACTCGTATTTTGGCTGAAAAGAAAGGACAACATGGAATTTATCAGTGGAATCAGCAAAAAAGAGTATGCAAGTATTAAGGAATTAGCACAGGGAAGCTGTGATGGAAAGACTGTTCGCATGGAGGGAATGGTTCATGCCGTAAGAGACATGGGCGATGTACGCTTTGTGATCTTACGAAAGGCAGAGGGACTCATTCAGTGTGTCTATGAAGAAAAAACAGCAGGCTTTGAGTTAGGTGAATTAAAGGATGAGAGCGCAATTCGTGTAGAGGGTGTTGTTTATGAAGAAAAGAGAGCACCGTTTGGAAGAGAGCTTCGTTTAACATCAGTGACTATTTTATCAGAGCCTTCGGCAGCAATGCCATTACCTGTCAACAAATGGAAACTAAATACTTCACTGGAAGCAAAATTAAACTATCGTCCATTATCTCTTCGCAATTTGAAAGAGCGTGCAAAGTTTCGCATTCAGGAGGGAATTGCAAGAGGCTTTTGTGAATTTTTAACTTCACAGGGCTTCACGCAGATCAGAACTCCAAAGATCGGAGCAAAGGGAGCAGAGGGCGGTTCTAATGTATTTAAGCTTGATTATTTCCACCGTCCGGCGGTACTCGCACAGAGCCCGCAGTTTTACAAGCAGATGATGGTCGGCGTGTTTGACCGTGTGTTTGAGACTGGACCTGTATTTCGTGCAGAGAAGCATAACACAAAACGCCACTTAAATGAATATACGAGTCTTGATTTTGAGATGGGCTTTATCGACAGCTTTCAGGATATCATGGCAATGGAAACCGGCTTTTTACAGTACACAATGGAGCTGTTAAAGAAGGATTATAAAACAGAGCTTGATATGCTTGACATTACACTTCCAAAGGTTGATGAGATTCCACAGGTACGATTCGATGAGGCAAAGCGTCTTGTGGCAGAGAAATATAACAGACAGATCAGAAACCCATATGATCTTGAACCAGAGGAGGAAGCACTGATTGGCCGCTACTTCGAGGAAGAATATGGCGCAGACTTTGTATTTGTTACTCACTATCCGAGCAAGAAGCGTCCATTCTATGCAATGGATGATCCAGATGACAAGACATTCACTCAAAGCTTCGATCTATTGTTTAAGGGACTTGAGGTTACAACAGGAGGACAGCGTATTCACGAGTATCAGATGCTTCTTGACAAGATCGAGGCAAAGGGTATGACAACTGAAGGCATGGATCAGTACCTTGATATCTTTAAGCATGGAATGCCGCCGCACGGAGGACTCGGCATTGGCCTAGAGCGTCTGACGATGAAGCTGATCGGTGAGGACAACGTGCGTGAGACCTGCCTCTTCCCAAGAGATCTTTCCAGACTGGAGCCGTAACATTTAATGAGCGGTGAGACGAAGAAGTCAAACCGCTTTCGTAAAAATATAAAGAAAAATTGGAAGGAAATCACGATGGCAAATATAATTGATGATGAGACAATAGAGTATGTTGGAATATTAGCAAAGCTCGCGCTTTCCGAAGAGGAAAAGGAGCAGGCAAAAAAAGATATGTCTGATATGCTTGACTATATAGATATGCTTGGTGAGCTGGACACATCTAATGTAGAGCCAATGAGTCATGCATTCCCTGTTTTCAATGTGTTCAGTGAGGATGTAGTTACAAATGGAGATGGAAGCGAGG
>CAUCWU010000235.1 GCA_958446555.1 uncultured Lachnospiraceae bacterium
ACAGATATGCTCTATACTTGCTATGCAGCAGCAGAGCAGGATGAGGATTTCTCTGATAAGCTTGCAAAAATTCAGGCAAGATACAATGAGATCATCAATGGTCTTGGATTGAACCTTTCACTTGATACGCAGTTTGAGGAGATTGCGTCCAAGTTTGCAGCAAAGGCTGGAAAAGAGTATGCAGCATCCCGCGGTGAGTATTTAAATGGTATTATCATGGCAAATTATCTTGGCTACGAGTTTATCGATGCGGCAGAGGTAATTCGTTTTAATCACGACGGCTCCTTCAATGCAGCTGTCACAAATGAGATTATGTCCAAGCGTCTTGAGGGCGTAGAGAGAGCGGTTATTCCGGGATTTTTCGGAGCTGAGGAGGACGGCACAATCCGCACATTCTCCAGAGGTGGTTCTGATATCACAGGTTCCATCGTGGCAAGAGCTGTCAATGCCAATCTGTATGAGAACTGGACCGATGTGTCAGGATGTATGATTGCTGACCCTCGTATCATCAAAAATCCAGAGCCGATCACCACAATCACTTACAAAGAGCTTCGTGAGCTTTCCTATATGGGTGCTTCTGTTCTTCACGAGGATGCAATCTTCCCAGTACGTCAGGCAGGTATTCCGATCAATATTCGAAACACCAATGCACCGGAAGATAGAGGAACAATGATTGTAGAAAAGACTTGTCATCTGCCAAAGTATACGATCACCGGTATCGCAGGAAAGAAGGATTTTGTCGCAGTCAATATCGAGAAGGATATGATGAACTCCGAGATTGGTTTTGGCAGAAAGGTATTGGAGTCTTTTGAAAAGTATGGCATCTCCTTCGAGCATATGCCAAGTGGTGTCGATACAATGACCATCATTGTACACCAGACTGAGTTTGAGGAGAAGGAGCAGAAGGTTTTAACTGAGATCAAGCATCAGGTTCATCCAGATGTGCTTGACCTTGAGCCAGACATCGCACTGATCGCAATCGTAGGTCGTGGTATGAGAGAGGCAAGAGGAACAGCAGGACGCATCTTCTCAGCACTTGCACATGCAAAGGTCAATGTCAAGATGATCGACCAGGGTTCTAGTGAGATCAACATCATTGTAGGTGTCAAAAATTCTGAGTTTGAGACTGCAATCAAGGCAATTTACGATATTTTTGTTGTTTCCCAGCTGTAAAAGCAGTTGACAAATTAAATTTTGTTTTGTAATATGGAAGCATTCAGGGCAAAGAAAGATTTCATTAAAAAGATGAAATTCTAAAAGCTCTGAGATGAAATTTGAATATGCGTTGAAAAAGACTAGTACTTTCAAGCGGTTTCACAGAGAGTATGCGGCAGGTGAGAGCATACAAAAGCGCGGGAACGAACCTACTTTGGAGCATTCCGGGAAACCGGACGCAGCCTAGTGTAACAGGCATAAAAAGAGAAAACCATACGGTTTTAATAAGGGTGGTACCGCCGAAGTCATTTGGTCCCTTGTCAGCATCTGCTGGCAGGGGTTTTTTTAGTAAAAAAATGGAGGTTAACATGGCAAAGGAAAAGAAATTAGTAGAAGCAATCACTTCAATGAGCGAAGATTTTGCACAGTGGTATACAGACGTTGTAAAGAAGGCTGAGCTGTGCGACTACACCAGTGTAAAGGGCTTTATGGCAATCAAGCCATACGGTTATGCAATCTGGGAGAACATTCAGCATGAGCTGGATCGTCGTTTTAAGGAGACTGGAGTACAGAACGTGGCAATGCCAATGTTCATTCCGGAGAGTCTTTTGGATAAGGAGAAGGATCATGTAGAGGGATTTGCACCGGAGGTAGCATGGGTAACTCACGGTGGTTTAACTGAGCTTCCAGAGCGTATGTGTGTACGTCCGACCTCTGAGACTCTGTTCTGTGATTTCTATTCCAGAGACATTCACTCCTATCGTGATCTGCCACGCGTATACAATCAGTGGTGTTCTGTTGTTCGTTGGGAGAAGGAAACTCGTCCATTCCTCAGAACAAGAGAGTTCTTATGGCAGGAGGGACATACTGCTCATGCAACAGCAGAGGAGGCAGAGGCAAGAACCATTCAGATGTTAAATGTTTATGCTGATTTCTGTGAGCAGGTACTGGCAATCCCGGTAATCAAAGGTGTGAAGACTGAGAAGGAGAAGTTTGCAGGTGCTGTATCTACTTACACAATCGAGGCACTGATGCATGATGGAAAGGCACTTCAGTCTGGAACCAGCCATAACTTTGGCGATGGCTTTGCAAAGGCATTTGATGTTACTTTCACTGATAAGGACAATAAGATTAAGTATGTACATCAGACCTCTTGGGGTATGACAACTCGTATCATCGGTGCGCTGATCATGGTTCACGGTGATGACAGCGGTCTTGTTCTTCCGCCAAGAATTGCTCCAACTCAGGTAACGGTAATCCCGATCGCTGCTCACAAGGAAGGCGTTATGGATAAGGCATATGAGTTAAAGGCAGAGCTTGCAAAGAACTTCAGAACCACAATCGACGATTCTGATAAGGGACCAGGCTTTAAGTTCGCAGAGGCAGAGATGCGCGGTATTCCGGTTCGTATCGAGGTTGGTCCAAAGGATATCGAGGCAGGACAAGCAGTAATTGTTCGCCGTGATACCAGAGAGAAGATCACAGTAAGCTTTGAGGAGCTGTCTGCAAAGGTAGGCGAGGTTCTTGAGACCATGCAAAAAGAGATGCTTGAGAGAGCAAGAGCACACAGAGATGCACATACCTACACAGCAACAAACTACGAAGAGTTCAAGGATATTCTGACCAACAAGCCAGGCTTTGTAAAGGCAATGTGGTGTGGAGATCGCGCATGTGAGGACAAGGTAAAGGAAGAGCTGTCCGCAACAAGCCGCTGTATGCCATTTGAGCAGGAAGAGCTGTCCGACGTATGCGTATGCTGCGGAAAGAAAGCAAAGCGCATGGTTGTATGGGGCAAAGCTTATTAAATTAGACGCCAGTTACGAAGTAACGGAGTAATTCGTAGGTATCAAAAAAAGTATAGGCTTTAAACAAAAACTATGTTATAATAGAAATGCCAACGGGGGCAACTGGGTTTGCCCCCACTGTCAAAAGCATGGGTTAGCAAACTAAAACACAAGTTAGTTGGAATTCCCTGATCGGCAAAACGATAGTCGGAAAGGAAACATCAGTATGTCGAGATATTCAAAGGAAGATATTCTTCGTATGGTAGAAGAGGAGGATGTCGGATTTATCCGCCTTCAATTTACCGATGTATTTGGAACTGTAAAGAATATTGCAGTTACAGCAGGGCAGTTAGAGCAGGCACTGAACAATGAGTGCTCATTTGATGGCTCTGGTATTGATGGATTTGTGCGAATCGAAGAGGATGACATGTATCTGTATCCAGATTTGGATTCGTTTGAGATCTTTCCATGGAGACCGCAGACAGGCAAGGTTGCCAGATTAATTTGCGACATCCACAAGTGTGATGGAACAGAATTTGAGGGAGACAGCCGCTACATCTTAAAGAAGGTGATGCGCGAGGCAGCAAAGATGGGCATTTATCCATACATTGCGCCAGAGTGTGAATTTTGCCTGTTCCCGTATGATGCAGATGGAGAGGTTATGCTGCAGACACAGGGCCACGGCTCCTATTTTGATGTAGCACCGCTTGATACGGGTGAGAACGTCAGAAGAGACATTATTTTGGCTCTTGAGGATATGGGAATTGATGTTAGAAGTTCGTATCATGAGCATTCACCGTATCAGCATGAGATCGACTTGCAGCCAGTCAATGCACTTGCAGCAGCAGATAACATCGTGACATTTCGCATGGTGTGCAAGACAATGGCAAATCGCCACGGTCTGTATGCAACCTTTATGCCGAAGCCTATGAACGATTCAGACGGTTGTGGTATGCATTTAAAGATGACATTGATGGATATGGAGGGCAACAACATTTTGTCTGACCCGTCTGATTCCTATGGACTTAGCAAAATCGGTTATCATTTCATGGCAGGAATCATGGAGCATATAAAGGGATTATCAGCAGTGACCAATCCGCTTGTCAATTCCTACAAGCGCATCGCACCGGGAAATGAGGCACCAGCCTATATTGTATGGTCATCAGGCAATCGTTCACCGCTTATCAGCGTGCCGCGCACTTCTGCACAGCGCATGCATATTGAACTGAGAAATCCAGACCCATGTGTCAATTCCTATCTGGCTTTTGCAGGAATTTTGGAAGCTGGACTTGAGGGCATTCGAAAGGAACTGATGCCGCAGCCAGCAACCGAGCTAAATATTTACCGACTGAGTGAGGATGAGTGCGAGAAGTTAAATTTGAAGCGACTTCCAGAGAGTCTTTCCGAGGCCGTCGAGGAGATGGAAAAGGATGAACTTGTGATGAAGACGTTTGGCGATTATATTTCAGGCAAATATGTCCGAGCAAAGAGACGTGAGGTGAGCCAGTATCAGGCTTATGTGACAGACTGGGAAACCCGACAGTACCTAAATAAGTATTAATCGGTACAGTAGCACTGAATGGTTACTTTATTTCAAAAGGGGGAAACTCAGTGACAAACTTGATAGTGGCATTTCCCAAACCAGAGGACGCAAAGAGCATCCGAAATATTTTGGTAAAAAATGGGTTCCCCGTTGTTGCCGTCTGTACCTCGGGGGCACAGACACTTCAGTATGCGGATGACCTGCATAACGGAGTGGTAGTGTGTGGTTACCGCTTGACTGACATGATTTAC
>CAUCWU010000236.1 GCA_958446555.1 uncultured Lachnospiraceae bacterium
GTGCACACAGATGGACACCGGATGTGCCGATGGTAGTGCCTGAAATCAATCCGGATATACGCATGTGCCAAACTTCGAGGAGGTCATGAAGGCAGTTGCAGAGGATCGGGCCGATTTTGGTGTACTGCCTCTTGAAAATTCCAGTGCTGGTCAGGTGGGCGATGTCTATGATCTTTTGACTCGCTACGACAATACGATTGTTGGTGAGTATTATCTTCCAGTTCGCCATTGTCTGCTTGGCTTAAAGGGTGCCAATATTGATAAGATTCAGACAGTTTACTCTCATCCGCAGGGACTGATGCAGTGTGCTAAGTTTTTAAATGAGCATCCAGATTGGCAGCAGATCAGTCAGGCAAACACAGCAATGTCTGCACAGAAAGTCATTAAGGAAAATAATCCAAAGACAGCAGCAATTGCAAGTGCAACAGCAGCAAAGCTATATGGACTTGAAATTCTCGAGGAGGGTGTCAACGACAACAAGACAAACACAACGAGATTTATTATCGTAAGCAAGAAAAAGATTTATTGTAAAAATGCATCCAAAATCTCGATTTTATTTGAGATTCCGCACGAGAGCGGAAGCTTGTATACGATTTTGTCTCATATGATTTACAACGATTTAAACATGACCAAGATCGAGTCCAGACCGATTCCGGAGCAACCGTTCGAGTATCGTTTCTTCGTCGATTTTGAGGGAAATCTTGCCGATGCAGCAGTTGAAAATGCACTGCTTGGCATCAATGAAGAAGCAGCAAGAATGAAAATACTAGGTAACTATTAAGAAGGTAATGGAAAATAAGATGAACAGATTATTATTATATAGAAACTTTGAACACGAAAAATTGGTTTATCAGATGAGAGACCTCTCAAAGAAGGCACAGATTGATGCGCTGACCGAGGAAGATTTAGAGACCTATGAGAACTGCATCCATGAGATGGTTGAGATGGCAGCGTCCTACGGCTTACAGGAAAATCTGTGGCACAGTGTACTGGCATGTATCCTTGCCAATGCGGAGAATGCATTCTCAAAGGCATGTGAGAAAAAGGGGCTTCCGCAAGGAACATTGGCACAGCTTGTTCTTCCAGATATCTCCTATTGGAAAGAGATGTTTGCAATTCGCTTAGAGGATTTAGATAAGGCATTTGATTGCCAGTTGGCAGAGCTTTTGATGCACTATGTAAACTCAAACACAAACGGACATGTCTTTAACAAGCGCATCCGTGATAGCATCACTGAGCTTGGTGGCAAGCTTGGCGCATGTATAACTGAAGAAGAATTTTTACATACTGTAACCGATTTTTATCGTGATTACGGAGTTGGCAAGCTTGGACTTCATAAGGCATTTCGTATTGGTCAGAATGCAGACGGTGAGCCAGTGATCGAGCCAATCACCTGCACCGAGCATGTACACTTAGACGATTTGGTTGGCTATGAGCGCCAGAAGAAAAAGCTTGTCGATAACACACTTAGCTTTGTAAACGGACAGGCAGCAAACAATTGCTTATTATTTGGTGATGCTGGAACTGGAAAATCCTCCAGTATCAAGGCAATCATGAATGAGTTTTACCCAAAGGGCCTTCGCTTGATCGAGGTATACAAGCATCAGTTTAAGGATCTGCCAAAGATCATCGCGCAGATCAAGAGCCGCAACTACAAATTTATTATTTATATGGATGATTTATCATTCGAAGAATTTGAGATCGAATATAAATATCTGAAGGCTGTCATCGAAGGTGGATTAGAGACCAAGCCAGATAACGTACTCATTTATGCAACCAGCAACCGCCGTCATCTGATCAAGGAAAGCTTCGACGATGTAAAGGATTACAAGGCAGAGCTTCACTCCTCTGATACCGTACAGGAAAAGCTTTCACTGGTTGCTCGTTTTGGTGTCACAATCTACTTCGGCGCACCGGAAAAGCAGGAGTACGACGACATTGTCGTAACACTCGCAAAGAAGGCAGGAATCGAGATGGATACCGACGAGCTGTTATTAGAGGCAGGCAGATGGGAGTTAAATCACGGTGGCAGAAGTGGCCGCTGTGCACAGCAGTTTATTATTTATTTGCTGGGTCAGAAGGCGCTGCAAAAAGACGCCGCAAAGACAAAATAAAAATTTTCGCGGGGCGCTTTTATATGGCACCCCGCGAGGTGCAAGGAAGAAAGGACGTGACGATATGGCAGCAGTGCGTATAGCAGTGATGGAGATCGGTGCACAGGATGTAATCATGAAGGTGTACGAGATCTCCCCAAGAAAAGGAATGCAGGTGATTGACAGCCTGCGCCGCATGGTGCCGGTGGGAAAGGATACCTACTCAGAGGGACGAATCAGCACACAGGTGCTAGAGCAGATTTGTACGGCACTTACCCACTTTAAGCAGACACTCACAGAATATGCGGTAACAGAATACTATGCACTGGCAAATAGTGCAGTGCGTGAGGCAAAGAATTGTGCGATGATCGTGGACCAGATTGAAGTTCGAACCGGTATCCGTGTTCGAGTTTTAAGCAATTCTGAGCAGCGCTATGTAAGAATCAAGGGTGTAATTGCCAGAGAAAATGATTTCAAGCTTCCAGAGAAAGGAACGGCAATGGTCGACATCGGTGCAGGAAGCTTACAGATTTCCATCTATGAGAAAAAGGCGCTTGCAACAACACAGAACATTCGCCTTGGTATGGCAAAGATCGGTGAGATGTTCTCAGCATTTTCATGGGAATATCCAGTTGTAGAGTTGGTGTTAAAGGAAATGATCGACAACGACGTGCAGACCTTTGAGAAGATGTTCTTAAAGGATCATACGATTCGAAGTCTGATTTTGGTCGGTGATACTTTGATGTCTCAGATTCGAAAGGTACTTGAGTATACAGGAGATCCAGGCATCACAGCAGAGGATATTCGAACTCTCTATGCAAAAATCAGAGGAAAGTCAACCAGCGAGATCAGTGAAATGCTCGATATGCCGTTTGAATATGCAGCAATGGTACTTCCAGTTATGATTTTGGCTCAGACACTTTTAGATGCGACACAGGCCGAGAAAATCTGGATTCCACAGTCTGACCTCTGCGATGGATACGCAATCGACTATATGGAAAAGCATAAGCTTGGACGAATCACCTACAATTTTGAGGAGGATATCATTGCCTCTGCAAAGACAATCTGCAAGCGCTATAAGGGAAATCAGTCCCATGCAGAGTCTCTTGAGCAGATGGCTGGTAAATTCTTTGATCTGCTGCAAAAATATCATGGTCTTGGTGAGCGTGAACGACTTCTTCTTCGTCTGGCAGCAATTTTGCATGATTGCGGAAAGTTTATCAGCATGAGTGCACCGGGCGAGTGTGCTTACCAGATCATCATGTCCACTGAAATTTTAGGAATTTCCCATATGGAGCGTGAAATGGTTGCAAGCATCGTCCGCTACAACACAATGGAACTTCCAGATTTTGATGAATTTGACGGAAAGCTCGGAAATGACGAATATCTGATTGTCATGAAACTTGCTGCGATCCTTCGTGTTTGCAATGCGCTTGACAGAAGCCACCGCCAAAAATTTGCTGATATGAAGCTTGCGGTAAAGGATTCAAAGATCATCATTACAACCGCATACCCAGATAACATTACACTTGAGAAAAAGACGCTTCAGGACAAGCAGGGCTTCTTTGAGGAAGTATATGGACTGGGCTTTGAGATTAAGCAGAGAAAAAAGAGAACGTAATAGATTATAAAAGATCAAAAAATCAGAGACAATCACAAAGATTAGAACTGATTTCGAATTGGTCATAAATAGAAAGGCAGGTTGGCAATATGGATTTTGAAAACAGTCAATATTATACAAACCGAGAACTGAGTTGGATTCAGTTTAACTATCGTGTACTTGAAGAAGCAAGAGACAAAAACAATCCGCTGTTTGAGCGATTAAAGTTTTTAAGCATCACCGCATCCAATTTGGATGAGTTTTTCATGGTTCGTGTCGCATCATTAAAGGATATGGTAAATGCCGGCTACAAGAAGCCTGACATTGCCGGAATGACACCAAAGGAGCAGCTTTCTGCGATCAGTGAAGCACTCCATGAATTTATCAGTACGCAGTATTCGACCTACAATCGAAGCCTGCTTCCATTATTAGAAAAGGAGCATATCACCATCCTCACCTCATATGAGCAGATGACAGACAAGGAGGCAGCATTTGCCGATCAGTTCTTTATGGAAAGAGTCTATCCGGTTTTGACACCGATGGCAGTGGATGCGTCCAGACCATTTCCATTAATTCGAAATAAATCGTTAAATATCGCAGCGCTCATTCAGTCAAAGAAGCAAAGCGAAGAAGATGAAGAGCCGGAGCTTGAGTTTGCGACAGTTCAGGTGCCGTCTGTGATGGGAAGAATTGTAAAGCTTCCGTGTGTGGACGGTGTGAAAATGATTCTTCTTGAAGAGATCATTCGAAGAAACATCAGCAAGCTGTTCTTAAACTATGATGTCATCAGCACAGCAGCCTACCGAATCGAGCGAAATGCCGATCTTAGCATCGACGAGGAGGAGGCAGAGGATCTGTTAAAGGAGATCGAAAAGCAGTTGAAGCAGCGCCAGTGGGGTGAGGCGATCAAGCTTGAGGTCAGCGAGGGAATGGATTCTCATCTGCTCAAATATTTGAAAAAAGAGGTGGCCGTTTCTGATGAGGAGATCT
>CAUCWU010000237.1 GCA_958446555.1 uncultured Lachnospiraceae bacterium
TTTTTATTATGGCTAACTATTCAAAACCAATGGTAACGGTTGACCAGGGTCTTGCAGAGAGTGTATATGCAGCAAGTGGATGTTATACTGCATCTGCTTATATTCATCAGACTCCACAGACTGGAAGAGGTGATTATAGAATTCAGGTAAATGGACAGCATAAGGCTGATCATACAAAGGAAGCACAGACTCTGACAATTTCCTTTAACCAGAATGTTACCTATGTAAGCGGTGGTGATGGAACAACTACTTTGCAGATTAAATTATCCTATCATCAAAATCCAAATGATAACATTGGATTTGGAGATCTGGTTGTAACCTCTGATGCAGGATTGAAAATAACTGGTGTTTCTATCACCGATTAATCATCGGATGAATGATTGGCTGTAGGTTAGTTGAGCCATTGAATTAGCGAATCAACGAATAAATTGAATGAAAAAAGAACGGGGGCTGTTGTTGGCTATCAACGATAGCCCCTTTCTTTTTCAAAAGCAGTAAGGAGGAAGGGCGGATGTGGATTAAACGTCAGGAGGGCTATTGTCTAAAGAAAATTGCAGGAGTACAGTATTTGCTTCCGTATGGACAAAAGGTAGCCGATCAAAAAAAAGGTATTGTATTAAATGATACAGGTGTATTTTTGTGGAATGAACTGGATGAGCCAATGACACAGAGTGTTCTTGCAGAAAGACTTGTGGAGCAATATGCACAGGATAATGAAGAAAAATTAAATGATGAAATTCGAGATGAGATACGACAAGACGTAAAACAATTTGTACAGGAACTGATTGCGATTGAAATTTTGCAGGAGTGCCCTGAGTTTGAGCGCGATGAAAATGGTTGCTATCCGACGAATCAGGTGCTGGCAGGATATTTAAAGATCGCAGAAATGATAATTTATTTGTATGGTGATAGAGAATTGATTTCGTCTCAGTTTGATCCATTTTTTTTTCGATACAATTTCTTATAAATCCTGTAAAGATAAAAATAGTAAGCAGAATGCGCAGCAACTTGACATGCAAATCGAGCTGCTTCAGAGTGTACCGCATGTCCATCCAAATGGACAGACACTAATCCGAAATGAAGAGCTAGAAGTAAATAAAACAAATGAGGGGTATCTGGTACGATTTCCATCCATGAATCAGATTCGGGAAGCACATATGACAGCAGATGGGCGTTTTGTTCAGGTTTACGTGAAAGGCTGGGATAAGGAGAAAGCAAAGGAAGAACTGTTTCATGCAATTCGCCATTTCTTTTTATTCTTTGCTCAGAGACAGGGCTTTTTTGCGATTCATTCAGCATCCATTCTTTATCGAGATCAAGTATGGCTTTTTTCGGGTCATTCTGGAATGGGTAAAAGTACACATACAAATCTTTGGAAAGAACAATTTGGCACTGAAATCATAAATGGTGATTTAAATTTGATTGGATGGAGTAATGGTGAGCAGACTAATATTGGACAAAGTGTAGATAAAACAGGTTCAAAGGGACATCCAATCGTATACGGAATGCCATGGTGTGGCACATCTGGCATTGCATCGACAAAATCGTATCCGCTTGGAGGAATAGTTCTTTTAGGGCGTTCAGATAATGATCATTTTGAGTCATTGACGAATGATCAGAAAATTGTGCGCGTGATGCAGCGGATGATTACACCAGTTTGGAAGGAGGAGATGTTGAATCAAAATTTGACTTTTGCAGAAAAGCTAGCCAAGCAGATTCCAATTTTCTACTTTTTGTGTACCAAAAAGCCGTCTGCTGCAGAGCGCATGAAGGATGCGATTGATCAGATACAGTCAGAAGGAGAGTACAGAATTGAAGACTAAACTTAGCCTTATTAAAAAATATTTTCAAAAGGATAGCTTGCGCAAGCTGACTCGTCAGGGATTATGGATTGGCCAGTATGCCAGACGTTACTGGAAATCAATAGTGTTTTATACACTTCTAGGTGTGCTTGGCACAGGTGTCTCACTTGCATCAAGTTTAATTTCAAAGGATCTTGTTGATATTATAACTGGTCATGAGACGGGGCGATTAATCAGCACCTTTGCAGCGATGATTGGCTTTTCGATGGGTAATATTTTGGTCTCGCAGGCGTCCGGCTATGCGTCAACCTTTATCAATTTGAAGGTCGATACTGAAATCAAAAATGATATCTTTGCAAAGATGATGGTGACAGACTGGGAGTCTTTAACGACTTATCATACTGGTGATCTTGTGACAAGGTGGAGTTCAGACGCCTCAAATATTGCGAGTGGTATTTTAAACTGGATTCCTAACCTGATCATTTATACAGTTCGTTTTATCAGTGCGCTTGCAATTGTAATTTACTATGATCCGACATTTGCAATATTTGCATTGCTTGGAATTCCATTTAGTGCATTGCTGTCAAAGCCGCTCTTAAAGCGCATGAGTAAAAATAATCAGCGCAGTGCGCAGATGAGTGCAAAGCTATATGGATTTAATCAGGAGACTTTTTCGAACATTCAGACAATCAAAGCCTTTGATCTGATTAAATTTTATATCGAAAAATTGGGCTCTCTTCAAAAAGAATATATTGGAATGCGCCTTGAGTTTCAGAGAATGTCAATTCTTACTTCTATTTTGATGTCTATCATTGGTTTTATTGTGTCATACAGCTGCTACGGATGGGGAATTTACCGTGTATGGAGCGGGGTAATCAGTTATGGTACAATGACAATGTTTTTATCATTATCAGGTACATTGACAAGTTCAGTAAATTCACTTGCAGGCTTAATTCCGTCAGCAGTATCACTTACGATTTCAGCAGGACGTCTAATGGATATTGTAGAGATGCCGCAGGAAGATTATAGTCATGATAAAGAAGTGGAAGTGTTTGAAAAGAAATATCGAATGGGAGGTATGGGACTCGTTGTAGAGGATATGGGGTATACCTACCATACTGGAACAGAGGTATTTAAGCATGCTTCAATGCAGGCATTTCCGCATGAAGTGGTTGCTCTTGTAGGTCCTTCAGGTGAAGGAAAAACAACAATGCTTCGTTTGATACTAGCACTTCTATGTCCAAAAGAAGGTAGTATGTGGGTATGCGCTGAGGAAAACAGAAAAGAGAAGATTTTACTTAGCGCATCGGCAAGAAAGCTGTTTTCTTATGTTCCGCAGGGAAATACAATGTTTTCAGGGACAATAGCAGAAAATCTGAGAACGGTAAAGCCAGATGCATCAGATGAGGAATTGATCGAAGCATTAAAGCTTGCCTGCGCATGGGATTTTGTAGAGAAGCTTCCAGATGGAATAAACAGTGCAGTAAAAGAGCGCGGCGGTGGATTTTCAGAAGGACAGGCACAGAGACTTTCAATTGCAAGAGCACTTCTTCGAAAATCCCCAATATTGCTATTAGATGAAGCAACATCAGCTCTTGATGTGGCAACGGAACGCCGGGTAATTAGAAATATCATGGCCGATACATATCCACGAACCTGCATTGTAACAACACATCGCCCAACTGTACTAGCAATCTGTGCGAGAGTATATGCAATAAAAGATAAGAGCTGCAGGGAATTAAAAGAGCAGGAGATAGCGCAGTTGATCAAGGAATTCTAATAATTCTAATTAGAGATCTTTTGCTTCAACATCCTTTTCTTTAATAAGAAAAAAGCCGTACTCCGATCAAAATCAGAGTGCGGCTTTTCAATGCGTAAAAGGATTTGGCCGTTCCCTTTTTGTAAGAAACAGTGATCCTTTTATCAAAAAATTAGTTTACAGAGTAAGTAAATCCAGTCATCTTAAGATCATCAATGCTGGTACCGTGGTTCAGGTGAATACCAATTGTAAGCGGATTTGATGCTGTACTTGCAAAGGTAAATGTAGCAGTATTTCCTGACCAAGATGTCTGAACAGAAGCATCATCTGTTTCAGCCTGATCAACAGTATCATTAAAGTTAATATTTAATGTAATAGTACCGTCAATACCAGACCAGTCAGCCATAGCCAGTCCCTTACCGCCGTTTGTGCCCCAGCGATCCCATACACCATGATAAGTTACATTTAAAGTTCCCTTAGCTGCACCGCTTGCTGCATAAACACCCTCAGCTAAGCCAGAATCAACAGTGATCATTGGTTTTTTATAAGTTATCATAATAGTACCCCCAGTAAGAATTAAGAAAAATAAAAGATGAAATCCCCACTGGCCGGAGTGTGTTCTCGGGATATTCAGTGTGAGACCGGACACCTCCGATACAGCATTTTGAAAAACAAAACAGCCATACTCTTCCCAGAACCAGTGGACAATTGCATTTTAGCATGAGCCATTTTAAATGTCAATTTCTATTAAAAAAAATAGAAAAAAGTTGAAAAAAGTGGTTGACAAACCCTTGGAAGGGTGGTATTATAGTCAACGTTGCAGCGAGAGACAACACTGAAACAACAGCAATAACTTAGAAACAGTTAAGTTAATTGAGTAAAATTGATTCTTTTAAAAGGATAGTTGAAACAATTGAAACTTAGCGAAAATAAAGTTAAAAAGTTGAAAAAAGTGCTTGACAAACGCAAACGACTGTGATATACTAGATGAGCTGTCGCTGAGACGGCAAAGAAAAATCACACAGAACCTTGATAATTGAACAGTATAACCAACCCTGAAAATTTCTTGAAAAAAG
>CAUCWU010000238.1 GCA_958446555.1 uncultured Lachnospiraceae bacterium
CCATCACCGTATATGTTCTATTTTAGCAGCGATGATATGGAGGTAGCAGGAGCTTCACCAGAGACACTTGTTAAATTAGAAAATGGTGTGCTTCATACATTTCCGCTCGCAGGAACAAGGCCAAGAGGAAAGGACAGGCAGGAAGATCTGGCACTTGAAAAAGATTTGCTTGATGATGAAAAGGAATGTGCAGAGCACAACATGCTTGTTGACTTAGGACGAAACGATATTGGAAAGATCAGCAAGTATGGCACTGTTGAAGTAGAAGAATATATGCAGGTGCTTCGCTACTCACATGTTATGCACATCGGTTCAACTGTCAGGGGACAGATTAGAGATGATAAGACAGCGCTTGATGCTGTAGAGGCAGTACTTCCAGCAGGAACACTTTCAGGAGCACCAAAATATCGTGCAATGGAAATCATAAATGAACTGGAAAATAATAAACGAGGCATTTATGGCGGTGCAGTTGGTTATCTTGATTTTACTGGAAATTTAGATACTTGTATAGGAATCCGTTTGGCGTACAAGAAAAATGGGAAGGTATTTGTCAGGTCAGGGGCAGGAATAGTGGCAGACAGCATTCCAGAAAAAGAATTTCAAGAGTGCATAAATAAGGCAAAGGCAGTAGTAGAAGCCATAAAAAAAGCACAGCAGATGGCAGCTTATGAGGAAATGGAGAACGATGATGATACTATTGATTGATAATTATGACAGCTTTTCCTACAATCTATATCAGTTAGTCGGTACGATTGAGCCAGATATCAAAGTTATCCGAAATGATGAGATGACAGTCGGGGAAGTAAAGGCATTAAATCCACAGCTTATAATCCTTTCTCCGGGACCGGGACACCCAGATCAGGCAGGCATATGTGAGGAAGTAGTAAAGACGCTTGGTCCGAGTATTCCAATTTTAGGTGTGTGCCTTGGCCATCAGGCAATCTGCGAAGCCTATGGCGGCAAAATCATTCACGCAAAGAAGCTGATGCATGGAAAGACTTCAATCGCACGTTTAGACAGATCAGGAGTTTTATTTAAAGAAATGGATGCGGAGATTAAAGTTGCAAGATATCATTCGCTTGAAGCTGATCCAGATACGCTGCCGGCTGAGCTTTTTGTGACAGCAATGGCAGATGGTGAAATCATGGCAGTCGAGCATGAAAAGTATCCAGTTTATGGATTGCAGTTTCATCCGGAATCAATCCTCACACCAAAAGGAATTGATATTTTACGAAACGTAGTAGAGAGTATAAGAAAATAGAAAAAAATAGAAGAATATAAATATATATAGCAACAGACAGCAGCAAGCAACAACAGACAGCAAGGGAGATAACGCTATGATAAAAGAAGCAATCGCAAAACTGATAAAGAAAGAAAACCTGACGACAGAGATGATGGAGCAGGTTATGGAAGAAATCATGACAGGAGAGGCAACTGATGCACAGAAGGCATCTTTCCTCACGGCAATGACGATGAAAGGTGAGACAATCGATGAAATTACATCAGCGGCAAAGGTCATGAGAAGTCATTGTGAGAAGTTCTTGAATGATATGGATGTATTAGAGATTGTTGGAACTGGCGGAGACGGTGCAAACACGATCAACATTTCGACCATCGCATCAATTATTGTATCATCGACAAAAATACCGGTCGCAAAGCACGGAAATCGTGCAGCATCAAGTAAATGCGGCACAGCAGACTGCCTTGAGGCACTTGGAGTAAACATAAATCTCTCTCCAGCTGAAAGCGCTATACTTTTAAAAGAACATAACATGTGCTTCTTATTTGCTCAGAAATATCATCCGGCAATGCGCTTTGTAGGTTCAGTCAGAAGAGAGATCGGTATTCGCACAATATTTAATGTGTTAGGACCTCTGGCAAACCCGGCAGGTGCCTCCATGCAGCTGCTTGGCGTATATAGTGAGGCGCTTGTAGAACCGCTTGCAAGAGTCCTTTACAACCTTGGTGTTAAGCGTGCAATGGTTGTTTATGGACAGGATGGCATGGATGAGATTTCGCTAAGTGCACCGACAACAGTGTGTGAGGTAAGAAATGGAGGCTTCAAGAGTTACGTAATTACACCAGAGCAGTTTGGATTTAAAAGATGTAAAAAGGAAGATCTTATTGGCGGCAACCCACAGGAAAATGCAAAGTTTGCATTAGATATTTTAAATGGAGCCAAAGGTCCAAAAACTGATGCAGTACTATTCAATGCCGGAGCTGCCATTTACACAGCAAGAGAAGACATCACAATCGAAGATGGCATTAAGATTGCTAGAGAGGCACTAGAAAGCGGTCTTGCAGCAAAACAGTTAGAGACATTTTCAAAAGCAGCAATGCAGTGAGGTGAAAGCAGCATGGCAGAGAATATATTAGAGACGATTGCAGCGAAGCGTCGCATTTATATAGAAGAAAAGAAAAAGCAGGTGCCACTAAAAAACTTGATTTCGCAGGCAGAGGCACTTTTGCAAAAGGAAGCAGCTGGCGAAGTATCAGCAAAGCCAAGCTTTTACGACAGTCTGGCAGGCGATAAGCTTTCATTTATCTGCGAGGTAAAGAAGGCATCTCCGTCAAAGGGACTTATAGCACCAGATTTTCCATATCTTACCATAGCTAGAGAATATGAATCGGCGGGAGCCGCAGCTATCTCAGTTTTGACTGAGCCAGAATATTTTCTTGGAAGAGATGAATATTTAAAGAAAATTGCTAAGACGGTACATATTCCGGTGCTTAGAAAAGATTTCACAATAGATGAATATCAGATTTACGAGGCAAAGCTTTTTGGTGCATCAGCAGTACTTTTGATTTGTTCACTGCTTGATAAGAAAACACTATCTAAATTTTTAGATCTGGCGAATGAACTTAAACTTGATGCATTCGTTGAGGCACATGATGAAGAGGAAGTGCACACAGCACTTGAATGTGGAGCAAAAATCATAGGTGTGAATAACAGAAACTTAAAGAACTTTACGGTAGATGTGAGAAACAGCTTGAGGCTTAGGGCACTTGTCCCAAAAGATGTAGTATTTGTCTCTGAGAGCGGCATCAAGACAAGAGAGGATACAAGACAGCTTGCAGCATATCATGTAAATGCCGTGCTGATCGGGGAGACTTTAATGCGAAGCCCAGACAAAAAGACAGCACTTGATTTGCTTCGGCCATAACCAAAACGAAAACAAGCAATAACAAACAGGTAAGTAAAAATAAACAAAACAGTCAACAACAAATAAATAGCTATAGAAAAAACATAACTATTTAAATAGATACAACAAACAAATAATAAATAACAGACAAATTCAAGAATGACATACAGAAAGGAACTAGACAGATGAGCAGAGGAAGATATGGAAAGCATGGCGGCCAGTACGTGCCGGAAACATTGATGAATGAAATCATACGCTTGGAGGAAGCGTATGAGCATTATAAAAACGATCCCGAATTTGTTCAGGAATTAGATACTTTATTGAAGGAATATGCAGGAAGACCATCACTTCTTTACTATGCAGAGCGCATGACAAAGGATTTGGGCGGAGCTAAGATCTATCTAAAGAGAGAAGATTTAAACCACACAGGTGCTCATAAAATCAATAACTGTCTTGGTCAGGCACTTCTTGCAAAGAAGATGGGAAAGACGCGTCTGATCGCAGAGACTGGTGCCGGACAGCATGGCGTTGCGACAGCAACTGTTGCTGCACTTCTTGGCATGGAGTGTGAGATCTACATGGGAAAGGAAGATACGATTCGTCAGGCACTTAATGTATACAGAATGGAGCTTCTCGGCGCAAAGGTTCATCCTGTAACTAGTGGTACACAGACATTAAAGGATGCTGTTAACGAGTGCATGAGAGAGTGGACAAATCGTGTAGACGATACACTTTACGTGCTTGGTTCCGTAATGGGTCCTCATCCATTCCCGATGATCGTGCGCGATTTCCAGAGTGTAATCAGTAAGGAAGCAAGAGCGCAGATTCTTGAAAAAGAAGGAAAGCTGCCAGATGCAGTGCTTGCATGCGTAGGCGGCGGCAGCAATGCGATGGGTATGTTTTATGAGTTCATTAAGGATGAGAATGTACGTCTGATTGGATGTGAGGCAGCAGGACGCGGTGTTAACACAGGTGAGACAGCAGCTACTATTGCAGTCGGAACAGAGGGAATCTTCCACGGCATGAAATCATATTTTTGCCAAAATGAATATGGACAGATTGCACCTGTTTATTCTATCTCTGCCGGACTTGATTATCCTGGTATTGGACCAGAGCACGCATATCTGCATGATATCGGCAGAGCCGAGTATGTGCCAGTCACAGATGAGGAAGCAGTTTGTGCATTTGAGTACATTGCAAAGACAGAGGGCATAATAGCTGCAATAGAGAGTTCTCATGCAATCGCACAGGTAATGAAGCTGGCACCTACTATGAGAAAAGATCAAATCATCATCTGCTGTGTATCTGGAAGAGGAGACAAAGACGTAGCAGCAATTGCAAGATATAGAGGAATCGATTTACAAAAGTAGGGCGGGAAATCCCAAGGTTTTAACCGTGGGATGAAAGCCAAGAAACTTTTTGCAATTATCGGACAATGAT
>CAUCWU010000239.1 GCA_958446555.1 uncultured Lachnospiraceae bacterium
TTTCCGCAATACAAAGTTCTTTGATGGTGGTATTGCAATTGGTGGAACCTGTGAAGATCCTGTAACAGCAGCAAAGCTTCTTGACTATGGATATAGCGAAGAAGGATATTTGATGTTTAACTTTGGAGAGGAAGGTGTTAGCTACACAATCGAGGATGGCAAGCCTGTTTATACAGATGAAATTTTGAACAATCCAGATGGATGGCCAGTAAGCCAGGCAATCGCAAAGTATGCAATGGCATGCTACAATGGTCCGTTTATCCAGTCAGGTGATTATCAGATTCAGTATTTCAAGGATCCAGAAGCAAAGAATGCTATGTATACATGGAATGATTGTAATTCAAAGGAAACGACGCTTCCGACAGTAACACCTACTGAGGATGAGAGTTATGAGTATGCAACAATTATTAATGAGATGAGCACCTATGTAGAAGAGATGACAACAAAGTTCATCATGGGTACTGAGGATATTGAGAGTGGATTTGATTCTTACCTTGAGACATTAAATCAGTTTGGTCTGGATCGTGCAACTGAGATTATGAACGATGCACTTGCCCGCTATAACGCAAGATAACTGTCGTTACAGGATTGTAAAAATGAATGGGAAGAGGGCAGACTTCTTCCCATTTGTTTTTCAAAAGGAAAGTGAGGAAAAAGAATGAAACAAAATATTCACGGCTCCTTTGGGGTAAGGGTAAAAAGGGACTGGAAAAGAAATAAATCACTATATATTATGATTCTCCCAGTTGTGATATTCTATCTATTATTTATGTATAAGCCGATGTATGGTGTGATTATTGCATTCATGGATTATGCACCAGCAAAAGGCATTTGGGGTAGTAAGTGGGTTGGATTTAAACATTTTGAACGCTTTTTTACAGGACCATATTTTGGTCGTTTGTTAAGAAATACCCTGCTTCTTAGTCTATATAGTATTTTATTTTGTTTTACAACGCCGATTATTCTAGCACTTCTTTTAAATGAGGTGCATTGCAAGAAATACAAATCTGTTGCGCAGACACTTAGCTATCTGCCGCACTTCGTTTCTATGGTCGTTACTGCAGGAATCATTAAAGAGTTCTGTATGTCTGACGGACTTTTAAATGATATCATTGTATTGTTTGGCGGATCACGCTCTGCACTTCTTCAAAGACCAGAGCTATATCGAACAATTTATATTGTTTCTGATATTTGGCAGGAAGTTGGTTGGGGATCAATCATTTATTTAGCAGCATTGGCAGGAATTGATCAGCAGCTATACGAGGCTGCTGAGATTGATGGAGCTGGAAAATGGCAGCAGACACTTCATGTCACAATTCCTGGCATTACTCCAACAATCATTACAATGTTTATCTTGAGAGTTGGAAATTTGATGAGCATGGGTTATGAGAAGACCATTCTTCTTTACAGCAGTGCTACATATGAAACTGCAGATATCATTTCCTCCTATATTTACCGAGTTGGTCTTCAGGAGCAAAGCTGGAGCTATTCAACGGCAATCGGTTTGCTAAACTCTATCATTAACTGTATTCTTTTGGTGATTACAAATAAGATAAGCAAGCGGGTTGCAGAGACTAGTTTGTGGTAAGAAAGGAGAATGCGAAATGGCAAGCAGAAAAAAAATCAAGCAACCGGCTTCGGTTTATGTATTTCAAGTATTTAATTATTGTTTTCTGACAGTGCTGGTTTTGATGTGTCTATATCCGATGTGGTATTGTCTGATGGCATCTTTTAGTGAGCCAGGTAAAATGATGGCACATATGGGACCACTACTAACTCCTCTTGGATTTTCTGTAGAGGCGTATAAGAAGGTTTTCTTAAATCCGAATATTATATCTGGTTATAAAAATACATTATTTATTTTGGTTGTTGGTGTATTTCTAAACTTGATTATGACATCTTTAGCGGCATATGTATTGTCCAGAAAGAATGTAATGTGGAAAAAGCCGTTAATGATCTTCATTATGATTACGATGTTCTTTAGCGGTGGATTAATTCCGACTTATTTGAACTTAAAAGATTTGCATTTGAATAATACTCTTTGGGGATTGATCATTCCATGGTTGATTAATACGTTTAATATGATCATCATGAGAACAGCGTTTGAATCAATACCAGATAGCTTAATTGAAGCTGCACAGATTGATGGAGCAACACACTGGAGAATTTTAAGAAGTATTGTGCTTCCATTGTCAAAAGCAACCATCGCTGTTATGGTTTTGTACTATGGAGTAGAAAAGTGGAATGGATGGTTCTGGGCATCTGCATTGATTCGTGATCGTGGAAAATTGCCACTGCAGGTTATCTTAAGAGAAATTTTACTTTCATCAACTCAGTCTATGCAGACTGGTGCAGGAAGCAGTGATACAGAAGCAATTGGTGTAACAATTCGTTATGCAACAACAATTGTAGCAACAGTTCCGATTTTGTGTGTCTATCCGTTTATTCAGAAGTATTTTACAAAGGGTGTTATGATCGGAGCCGTGAAGGAATAATTAGAAAGACGTATTAAAATATGAAACAATAAAAGGAGAAGAAGGAATGCTATATCCAGTTGATAATGAGATCCGTCAGGTAAAGAGCTTAGACGGCATCTGGCGATTCAAAAAAGAAAATCGCATGGAAGAAGGTTTTGAGGAAAAGTGGTATGAAAAGCCACTTTCGAATTTTATCGATATGCCAGTTCCAGCAAGCTACAATGATATCACAACCGATAAAGAGTTACGCGATCATGTCGGTTGGGTGTGGTATGAGACCGATGCTGTGATTCCTCGTGCGTGGACAAAGGATCAGCGAATTGTAATTCGTTTTGGCAGTGTTACTCAGCATGCAGTTGTCTATTTAAACGGTGAGGAAATTGCACGTCATAAGGGTGGATTCCTTCCATTTGAGGCAGATATTACAGACAAGGTACATGAGGGAAAGAATCGTTTGACTGTTGCAGTCAGCAATCTGCTTGATTGGAGCTGTATTCCAAGTGGTGAGTACAAGTTCGTAAAGGATTGGCTGTATCCAGAAGGTCACTGGGAGCAGGATTATTTCTTTGATTTCTTTAATTATTCTGGTATTCACCGCCCGGTTCGTCTGTACACAACCCCGCTTTCCTATGTATCAGACATTACTGTAAAGACGGATATCGATGGTGCAGATGGAAAGGTATCGTACAAAATTGAGACATCTGGCAAGGAATCAGAAGATACAGTTCATGTTGTCATCCGTGATGCACAGGGCGAGGCAGTGGCCGAGGGCGATGGAAAAGAAGGAACCATCACAATTAAGAATGCAAAATTGTGGGAACCAGGAGCTGCTTATCTGTATCAGTTTGATGTTACCTATGGAGAGGCAGATCACTATACACTGCCAATTGGTGTGCGCACAATTGAAGTTACCGAGAAAGAATTTAAGATCAATGGAAAGAAATTTTATTTCAAGGGCTTTGGCAAGCATGAGGACAGCGATATCCGTGGAAAGGGCTTGGATCAGGTGTTGAATGTAAGAGATGCCGAGCTTCTTAAATGGATTGGTGCCAATTCGTTCCGTACCTCCCATTATCCGTATTCAGAGGAAATGATGCAGCTAGCAGACCGTCAGGGCTTTGTGATTATAGATGAGGTTCCGGCAGTTGGTATGAATCTGTTTATTCCGAATGCACCGGATGTTTTTACACCGGAGCGCGTCAATGAAAAGACATTGGAGCATCATAAGACCGTTCTAAGAGAGCTGTATCAGCGCGATAAGAATCATCCATGTGTTGTAATGTGGAGTGTGACCAATGAGCCTCATTCAAGTGAGGAGAGTGCGCGGACGTATTTTACAGAGGTAGTAAAGCAGATTCGATCACTTGATGACACGCGCCCAGTTACTGGCGTTATGTGCGTGGATGTACAGGAAGACAAGATCTCTCAGCTGTTTGATGTGGTTTGCATCAACCGCTACTTCTCCTGGTATCTGTACACAGGAAGAATTGAGACGATTTATCCAATGATGAAGAAGGATCTGGAGGATTGGCATGCAAAGTATCATAAGCCAATCATTATTACCGAATACGGTGCAGATACCATTGCCGGAATGCATAAGCTTCCAGAGGTTATTTTCTCAGAGGAATATCAGGTATCCTATCTAGAGGAAAATAATCGTGCAATTGATTCGTGCGATTTCGTGGCTGGTGAGCAGATCTGGGCATTTGCAGATTTCATGACGAGCTTCGGTCTTCGCCGTATTGATGGCAACAAGAAGGGAATCTTCACAAGACAGCGTCAGCCAAAGGCAGCAGCATTTGCAATCAGAAAGCGTTGGCTGGAAAAATAAACAGCACATGTTAAAAAGGAAAAAGAATAAGATATAAGAATGAATAAAAGAAATACCAAAGACAGGTGAAATCGTAAGGTTTTAGTTTGTCTTTGGTGTTTTTTGTTGCAAAGAGAAAGGACAAATGATAAGCTAGGAAAAAAGTGATTGTTTGAAGGAGAAAATAAGATGGCAAACCCAGACAGCCAGGAATCAAAATATTGGAAGTTAATGAATGAACTGAAACAAAAAATAGTAGATGATACTTATCAGGCAG
>CAUCWU010000240.1 GCA_958446555.1 uncultured Lachnospiraceae bacterium
TCGCATCTCCCAGACACGCTTTGCCTTATCCTCACTGAAGCTATCGGTCTTTTTCTTTCTCGGCTTACTGCCAAAACGAATCAAATTCATCCGCTCGCGAAGCTGCAAAAAGCCCTCTGCCTCTGCGGCAAATGCAACCATCTGCCTTTCAGATGTTAACACAGCTTCGTAGCTTTCCATGCCGCCCTCATCCTTACAGATCGCAATCATGCGCCGATACGATGCATCAAGCTCTATCAAAATTGTCTTGACTGTTTGTAACAGCATTTTCATCCAAGGCTCTTGTTCTAATTCATGTAGACTATTTGCCCTGTAGCCACTAAGACAATGATCCAGCCAATCCTCTGGGCGCGGGTTTGCCACAGCAAATCCGTACAACTGCAAAATTAGGGATGCTGCGCGCTCATCGTCCTTTCCCGGCGCATAGGCTTCCATAAAATTCAAAAAGGATTCGCTTGCCTCCTCGTACTCTTCCTCCAACAGCGCCTCCAACACATCTGCTTGAAGAAGCTTTAGCTCGCCCTCATCGGCAATACGAAAGTTCGGATCTAACTCAATTTCTTGGAAATGCTCACGAAGAACCGACAGACAGAAGCTGTCGATTGTTGTAATACGAGCATGACCGGCTAATATCTCCTGCCTGCGTAGATGGACGTTTTCCGGCTGCTCTTCCACGCGCTTTGCAATCGCTGACTGCACACGCTCTCGCATCTCTGCAGCTGCTGCATTGGTAAAGGTCACGACAAGAAGCCGGTCAATATCGACCGGATGCTTCTTGTCACAGATTCTTTCTATAATTCTCTGCACAAGCACAGCCGTCTTTCCACTGCCGGCTGCTGCCGAGACAAGAAGGCTTCTGTCTCGAAGATCAATGACCTTTTTTTGTTCATCTGTCCACATCATTTTCTCTGCCATTCTCGCTCTCCTTTTCAATCTGCTCCCAAACTTCATCGGTTCCTAACTGCGGCAATCTGCGATAGTGACAACCATCCAATTGCAGGTCAAAACCACAGACCGATCCGTACTCGCAATACTCGCACGGATTCATTTTCTTATACTCATAAGGAAGTGCATCAATCTTACCTGTGTAAATACCTCGCGCCAAATCCAGTGCCTTTTTTCTTGCAAAATGACCAATATCACGCATCTGATCGCCATTTGCAACCAGTGCACGCGATGACAGACTGCCATCCTTTTTATACTCGAGACCAGAAACTACATTTCCACCCTCTGCATCAATCAAAAGAAGCGATGCTTTCTCGGTACTTGTCAGTCCGTTCATGCGAAGCTCTTTTTGCTGTTTTGCCTCAATTTCCTCCTCTGAAAGACCAAAACCATTTACAATTGGATCTTTCATATTGTAATAGTAAATTCCGGCCGGAACGAACGACTTTCCTGGATTTCTCTTGGCTGCCATCGCCATTGCTGCCTCTAGATATAAAACAAGCTGCAACTGAAGACCATAATAGATTTTTCCAAGATCCAGCTTTGTATTGCCTGATTTGTAGTCGATGACCTTCACATACAGAGATCCATCCTCCTCTGCAAAATCTACGCGGTCAATTCGTCCGCGAAGCGACAATTCTAATCCTTCCTCAACTGGAAGTGTCACTGCATTGCCGCCTGCCTTTCCAAAGTCCATCTCATGCCAAGTCTTCTCATAGTTTCCATGCTCCCACTGACAACCAAGCGCCCAAAGTGTTCGGTCGGTCATTCTGCGGATACGTCCTGCCATTGATTTGTTTCTTGCACTGCTGTCAAATACAGTGGTCTGGTACTCTTCCATCGCCTTTGCGACACTCTCCTCCACAAGGCTATTTCTCTCTGCAGTGTCAATCTCTCTCCAATTTAAATGACGCTTTTCCAAAAGCTCAAAGAAATGGCTGATTGACGCATGAAACAAACTTCCATAGTCGGCTGCACCTAGCTCAAACTGTTTGCGTTCCTTTAATTTTAGTCCATAAGTCAGAAAATGGGCATAGGCACAGGCTGCATATTTTTCAAGACGAGAAATGGAAAGCTCCTTGTCTCCACCAAAAAGACGTTTTGCAATTGTCTCATCTAGTGATTCTGTCTTATAGCCATAGAAAAGACCGTCCCGCATTCGGTTTAATCGATCTGTAAACGCCTGATCTTTCATGTAATAAGAATAAAGAGCCTGCCACCAGTTTGTCTTTTCGCCATCTAAGAAGCTTCGAAGTCCATTGACCAAAAGCAAAAAACCATCCTCTTTTTGCATCAACCCTTCAAGACCCTCATAGGCTTCTTCTGCTGACTCTGTCTTACAATTTGGAAATAGCTTTTCTAGCACAGTTTTTAGATGAGCTGGGCGAAGTGCCTTTCCATCTGACGATGTTTCACTAAAGCTGACATACAATTGTTTTGATGGCTTTGTCAAAAGTAGATACAAATAATACTGCTGACAAAATACTTCCTCTCTTGCTGCTAATGCCAGTTCCATTCCGGCTCCCTTTAGGATCTCTCTGTCATAGTCGGAAAGGATTCCGCCTCTTTCTGTTCTCTTTGGAAGTAACCCATCGTTACAGCCGATGACAAACAGCACACGAATATGCTCCAGTCTTGTTCTCATCAGATCACCTACGACAAGTCGATCCACCGTCGCCGGGATAAAACCAACCTGCAGCTCCTCAAAACCAGAGTCCAAAATATCGGACAGCACATTTACCTCAAGCGCCTCGTCTCCCATCAGCTCTACAATCTGATCAAATAGTCCAAGCACCTTCTCATAGACCTGGTCGTACTCGCTCTCCAAATAGAACTCGCCATTTTGATGAAATGCCTCTTTTTGAAGCCTGATCTTTTTTTCAATGCCAAACTGCTTCATAAAGAAAAACAGAGCAGTCATTGCCTCTTTGACGGTTGTATCTGGCTTTTCCCAGGCACTTCGAAGTGGCACAAACCAGTTGAAAATTTTCTCACGAAGCTGATTAAGACGTGATAAATCTTCTTCATCTGCATTGTCATATGGCATAACCCAAGGATGCTTCCATCTGTTCACGCGCTCAATACCGCCTGCCAAAAGGTAATTGTCAAGCATATCTAAGTCAAAGGTTGCGATTCCCTGAATAGGTTCAGCTGACTCGCTGACAACATACGGATTTCGAAGAAAGGCCATCACGGAGTCGTAGCTCATCTGCTCCTCCAAAACGGCAAGTGTCTTTTTTACAAATTGGATTAACGGATGATTTTTTAACCCCTTTTTCTGGTCTATAAAATAAGGAAGCCCTGCCTTGTCAAACAGATGAGAAAGCTCGTCTCGATACACCTCCAGATCACCGGCAACGACAGCAATCTCTCGGTAGGAAACACCACTTCGAACCAGCTCTAAAATTTTTCGAATCACAAAGTCAAGCTCCTTCGACGGATTTTTTGCACTGATCAGATGAATCGCATCGGTTGGCTTCTTCCAAGGCATCGTCGGTGTGCGATACAGCTGTTTTTCTAGGTGCTTTAGCCCCTCTGCTACCTGCCTCTCTCTTGTCACATAGCGATGATTTTTCTCACTGCATGGCACCCGATGTTCCTTTGCAAGACCAACTAGCTTTTGTTTCATCTCACGGCTCATTGAAAATAATTCTTCTCGACCACCCTTTTCATCCTCTGTCACAACACACACGACATGTTCTGCAACCTGCAAAATTTCCTCTAATACCTGATACTGAAGTGGTGTAAAGCCAGTGAAGCCGTCCAGAATTACGATACTTTTTTGCAGGGCCTTCGATTCTGGCACCAAGCGCGCAAGGACACTTAAAAGCTCCTCTGCTGTCAGATATTCTTCCCCTAATTCTTTATAAAATGCCGTGTAGACCTTCTCAATATCACGAAGCTTTTTTTGCAGAGCAGGGCGGTTTTCAAGAGTTGGAAGGACACCGTCAAGCACCTCACTTGTGATTCGGTAGGCACTAAACTCACTGATGACCGATTTTAACTCCTGAATAAAGCCGCTCTGATTTAAATTTCGTCCAAATACCTCAAGCTCCTTTTTCTCTTTTCCTGCAATGCGCCTAAGAATCATCGATTTGCCGATATCATCCAGTAAAACGGCTTTCTCTCCTGCCTGCTCATTTAATAAACGATGTGCCAAACGGCCAAAGCTTACGACATCAATATTTCCAAGCACATGATCTGGATGCACGGCTGAAAGTTCTCTTTGCACCTGCAAGGTTGCCTGCTCCGGCACAAGAAATATATAATTTTTATCTGGGTGTCTGCATGATTGTGCGCAGATTGTCTCGTACATTACCGCCGTGCGGTCCGATATACTATTTCCTGAAATAAACTGAAGTGCCATGCTCTTTTTTCCTTCCTAATTTGTAACGCCATTCTTTCTGATTCCTGTCACCCGAGCGCAACATCTAGAATCATCATAACCGAAAAACCCAATGCAAACAAGACAGTTCCGATGTTGGAATGGCTGCCTTCTGACATTTCCGGAATCAGTTCCTCCACTACTACGTACAACATTGCCCCCGCTGCAAAGCTTAACAGGTACGGAAGCACCGGCACTATAATTCCTGCCGCAAGTATCGTAAGTACACCTGC
>CAUCWU010000241.1 GCA_958446555.1 uncultured Lachnospiraceae bacterium
TGGAGTAAGTCAGGACGTGATTCCAACGTTATCGGAAACCATATATCATACAGCGATGGTATACGCGCTGTAGCGTATGAGAAAGGAGAAAAAACATGTTGTACAATAAGGTTCCTACAGACTTAAAGTTTGTGGAGAGGGAGAAGGAAGTTTCTAAATTCTGGAAAGAGCACCATATCTTCGAGAAGAGTATCGAGGAGAGAGAGGGCTGCCCTGAGTACATGTTTTATGATGGTCCGCCAACAGCAAATGGCAAGCCGCATGTTGGCCATGTGGTAACACGTGCGATCAAGGATATGATCCCTCGTTACAGAACCATGAAAGGATATCAGGTACCGAGAAAGGCCGGTTGGGATACCCACGGACTTCCGGTTGAGCTTGAAGTAGAAAAAGAGCTGGGTCTGGATGGAAAAGAGCAGATCGAGCAGTACGGTGTTGAGCCATTTATCGAGAGATGTAAGGCAAATGTTTGGAAATACAAGGGTATGTGGGAGGAATTCTCCGAGACCGTTGGTTTCTGGGCTGATATGGACAATCCGTATGTCACCTATTATGATGACTTCATCGAGTCTGAGTGGTGGGCATTAAAGAATATCTGGGACAAGGGACTGCTCTATAAGGGCTTCAAGATCGTTCCGTACTGCCCAAGATGTGGAACCCCGCTTTCCAGCCATGAGGTGGCACAAGGTTATAAGGACGTAAAAGAGCGTTCTGCAATCGTTCGTTTCAAGGTAAAGGGTGAGGATGCTTACTTCTTAGCATGGACAACCACACCGTGGACACTGCCATCAAACGTAGCACTCTGCGTAAACCCGGATGACACCTATTGCAAGGTAAAGGCAGCAGATGGTTACACCTACTACATGGCAGAGGCACTGCTTGAGAGTGTACTTGGCCGTCTTAAGACAGAGGATACACCGGCATATGAGGTTCTTGAGACCTATGTTGGTAAGGATCTTGAGTATAAGGAGTACGAGCCACTGTATCAGTGTGCAGCAGATGTTGCTTCTAAGCAGAATAAGAAGGGCTTCTTCGTAACCTGTGACAGCTATGTTACCATGAGCGATGGTACTGGTATCGTTCATATCGCACCGGCATTTGGTGAGGACGATGCGAAGGTCGGAAGAAAGTATGATCTTCCGTTTGTACAGTTAGTCGATGGCAAGGGCGAGATGACAAAGGAAACTCCGTATGCAGGACTGTTTGTCAAGAAGGCAGACCCAGAGGTATTAAAGGATCTGGATGCTGAGGGCAAGCTGTTTGCAGCACCGAAGTTCGAGCACAGCTATCCGCACTGCTGGAGATGTAACACACCATTAATCTACTATGCAAGAGAGTCTTGGTTCATCAAGATGACTGCTGTAAAGGATCAGTTAATTGCAAACAACAATACAATCAACTGGATTCCGGAGAGCATCGGTAAGGGACGTTTCGGCGACTGGTTAACCAATGTACAGGATTGGGGTCTTAGCCGTAACCGTTATTGGGGAACACCACTGAATATTTGGCAGTGTTCTTGCGGTCATATGCATGCAATCGGCAGCAAGGAAGAGTTAAAGAAGATGTCACCGGATTGCCCGGAGAATATCGAGCTTCATCGTCCATTCATCGATCAGGTTCATGTAACCTGTCCGAAGTGTGGAAAGCCAATGACAAGAGTGCCAGAGGTAATCGACTGCTGGTTCGATTCTGGTTCCATGCCATTTGCACAGTATCACTATCCATTTGAGAATAAGGAAGTCTTCGAGAAGAATTTCCCGGCCGACTTCATCAGTGAGGCAGTAGACCAGACAAGAGGATGGTTCTATTCCCTTCTTGCAATCTCAACCCTTCTGTTTAACAAAGCACCTTATAAGAACGTTATCGTTCTTGGCCATATTCAGGATAAAGACGGTCAGAAGATGAGTAAATCCAAGGGTAACGCTGTTGACCCAATGGATGCACTGCGCAAGCATGGCGCTGATGCAATTCGCTGGTACTTCTACTCCAATTCCGCACCGTGGCTTCCGAACCGTTTCCATGATGATGCAGTAAAAGAGGGCCGCAGCAAGTTCATGGGTACCCTGTGGAATACCTACGCTTTCTATGTACTGTACGCAAACATTGATAACTTCAATCCGATGGAGCATACATTAGATTATGAGAAGCTTTCCGTTATGGATAAGTGGATTCTCTCTAAGTTAAACTCCACAATTCAGGCTTGTGACAGCAATCTGGAAAACTATAAGATTCCGGAGACTGCAAAGGCACTTCAGGAATTTGTCGATGATTTGAGTAACTGGTATGTGCGCCGCAGCCGTGAGCGCTACTGGGCAAAGGGAATGGAGCAGGATAAGGTGAATGCCTATATGACACTTTACACCTGTCTGGTACAGATCGCAAAGACCGCAGCGCCGATGATTCCGTTTATGACGGAGGAGATCTATCAGAACATCGTTGTAAAGGTAGATCCGTCTGCACCGGAGAGCATCCATCTGTGCGACTATCCAAAGGCAAACGCAGAGCATGTAAACAAGGAGCTTGAGGCTGATATGGACCTCGTTCTGAAGGTTGTTGTTCTCGGACGTGCATGCCGAAACAGCGGTAACATGAAGAACCGTCAGCCACTTGCCAATATGTTTGTCAAGGCACCGTTTACACTGGATGAGTACTTTAAGGATATCATCGCAGACGAGTTAAATGTCAAGGCAGTTACATTCACAGATGATGTACGTTCCTTTACCACCTATACGTTTAAGCCGCAGCTTCGTACTGTAGGTCCGAAGTATGGAAAGCTTCTTGGAAAGATCCGTGCAGCACTTTCTTCTGTAGATGGCAATGCCGCTATGGATGAATTGAAGGCAAACGGTTCTCTTACATTAAACTTTGATGGCGAGAGCGCAGTTCTCACCGAGGAAGATCTGCTGATCGATATGACTCAGAAAGAGGGCTATGTAACCGAGAGCAATCAGGATGTCACTGTAGTATTAGACTGCAACCTGACACCAGAGCTTCTTGAGGAAGGCTTCGTAAGAGAGATCATCAGTAAGATCCAGACAATGCGTAAGGAAGCAGGCTTCGAGGTAACGGATCACATCACCGTCGGCTTTAAGGACAATGCAAAGATCGAGTCTATCTTCAGCAAGTATGCAGATGAGATTCGCGCAGATGTGCTTGCAGATAAGCTGACAGACAGCGAGATTACCGGCTACACCAAGGAGTGGAGTATCAACGGCGAGAGCGTCGTACTCACTGTCAGCAAGGAATAAGGACTAAGGAGGATGAAATGAAAGCAACAAAGATTGATAAGGCTGAGCTGAAAAAGCAGATCATCTACAACGTAAAGACACTGTACAGAAGAACCATCGATGAGGCAACCCCTCAGCAGGTTTTCCAGGCAGTTGCGTATGCGCTTAAGGATGACATTATCGACCAGTGGATCGCAACCCACAAGGAAATCGAGCGTACCGACGCAAAGACTCTGTATTATCTTTCCATGGAGTTTCTGATGGGCCGTGCCCTTGGAAACAACATTTTAAACCTGTGTGCACAGGATGAGGTAAAGGAAGTTCTTGACGAGCTCGGCTTTGATCTGAACACAATTGAGGATCAGGAGCCGGATCCGGCACTCGGAAACGGTGGTCTTGGCCGTCTGGCAGCTTGCTTCTTAGACTCCCTTGCAACTCTTGGCTATCCGGCATATGGCTGCGGTATCCGTTACAAGTATGGTATGTTTGCTCAGGAGATCAGAGACGGTTATCAGGTAGAGGTACCGGATAACTGGTTAAAGGATGGTTATCCATTCGAGATCCGTCGTGCAGAGTACGCATGCGAGGTTAAATTTGGCGGATATGTAACCGTAACCAAGGATGAGACCGGAAGAGAGCATTTTGGACAGGCCGGATATCAGTCTGTTCGCGCCGTACCGTATGATCTGCCGGTAGTCGGCTACAACAACAATGTTGTCAACACACTTCGTATCTGGGATGCAGAGCCGATCAACACCTTTAATCTGGACTCTTTCGATAAGGGTGATTATCAGAAGGCAGTTGAGCAGGAGAATCTGGCAAAGAATATCGTAGAGGTTCTGTACCCGAACGATAACCACTATGCAGGAAAGGAACTGCGTTTAAAGCAGCAGTATTTCTTCATTTCCGCTTCCTTACAGACAGCTGTAAACAAGTATAAGAAGACCCATAATGGCGATGTTACCAGAATGTACGAGAAGGTTGCATTCCAGATGAATGATACCCATCCGTCCATGGCAGTAGCAGAGTTAATGCGTATCCTGATGGATGAGGAGAATCTGACTTGGGAGGCTGCATGGGAAATCACAACCAAGTGCTGTGCTTATACTAATCACACCATCATGGCAGAGGCTCTTGAGAAGTGGCCAATCGAGCTGTTCTCCCGTCTGCTTCCGCGTATCTACGGAATCGTTGAGGAGATCAACCGTCGTTTCGTAGAGGAGATCGAAGCTACCTATCCAGGAAACCATGAGAAGATCGCAAAGATGGCAATTATCTATGACGGTCAGGTTCGCATGGCTCATCTGGCAATCGTAGGTTCCTA
>CAUCWU010000242.1 GCA_958446555.1 uncultured Lachnospiraceae bacterium
GCAGACAAAACACTGTATTCCATCGTATCCAGCCAAAAATAGAAGATAAAAACCACTAAATGACAACCATGTCATGCTGGTCCATGGTGTCTGCAGGCGGCTAAGCTGCATAACTGCAAGCCCCTCTCCCGCTATCCAAAACAAAGAAAGTAACAGGCGAAACGAAACCAGACTTTGATCAATTCTGTAGAAGTAGATACTCATCACAGCAGCAGCGATCAATAATACACAACCAGCCGCTACAAAAAAGGTATTTCGCTCAAGCAAACACGCGATAATGGCAAATACGCTATACATGGCATAAGGCAGAAGCACTTTTATGCCTCTGCCCCCTATATTACTCGCCAAGACCATTTTCAATCCCTGCAATTACTGCCTTTAATGCTTCTTCCTCATCCACACCATCACAGACTACTTCGATCTCATCGCCATTCTTCACTCCGGCACCAAGCACACTCAGCACACTCTTTGCATTCGCTGTAACACTATTAAACTGAAACTGAACCTTTGACTTATAGTTCATTGCGATTTTACATAAAATTCCTGCCGGTCTTAAATGAAACCCCGTCATATTCTTTACTGTTATCTTCTGACTTACCATAATTATCCTCTTTCCTTTCCTACGTCTATAACCAAGCAGCTATCTCTGCTTTGTTTTATATCTTATAATATCGGAGACAAAGATTTTTCTGCCTCTGTTAATACCTATTGTACTGTTGTACTTTCCGAAGCTGAAGATTCTTTTGATTCTTGTTGTGCACCACTTGCAGTTTCTGTACTGTCGAATGCGGTACTGCTTGACACTTCTACACTACTTTCCTGTTCTGTACTGCTCTCCAATTCAGTCGGAAGTTCTTCCGTCGCCTGCGCATTTTTGTCAATAATTCGCACCGACGCTATCAAGTCTTCTGTCATCGTATAGGCACTATCAAGCGTAAGCGTAACTGGAACATTGATATATTCACCTGCCTCCAGTCCTCCCACATCAATCGTTCCCTGAAGTGTCTCTGGATTAAAACTATCAAGATCCGCTTCAAGTGCTTGAAGTGTCAGTGTCAACGAGGAATCAATGAACTCATATTCATAATCAGGTCTTGTATTGAGTAACTGGAACTGTTCTGCATTCACCAAAAAGCTTCTTGTCTGCAACTGTTCTAGTTCAATCGTCACTGAAATGTTTCCACTTTGCTCTCCATACAGTGTAATTCCTTCTGGTAAATACGGCTCAATTGCAATCTCAAAGGTTTTATTTTCACTTGCCCCGGTAATGTCAAGCTCTTCGCTCGGAATGCTGATCGTTGAGATATTTGCCAATGCATTTTTTGAACCTGATATCGTCAAAAGCTTAGGTGCATAATCCACTTTGCTGACGACGTAGCCATCTGCCGGTATTCCACTGCTTCCTGCTATACTGATGCTGATCTCCTTTGTTTGATTGAGACCTACCGTAACCTCTACGGTCTCCTGACTGATGGTAAGACCACTTCCAGTCAGTGTTCGATTATTTCCATCATATAGAGCAAGCGGTGCAGTCACGCTGCCACCATCCGAAATTGCACTTAAATCCACATTGGCTTTGACAGATGCCAAATTGGAAAAGGCACTTGTCGGTCCACTCACAGTGACACGGGATGGATCACTAGAAAGTGTACCAACCTGATAGCCTTCTGGAAGCTCTTTTGTAATGTTAAACTGCACCAAGTAGGTTGCCGATTTTAACGTATCGAGCACCACTCGAACATAGCCCTGTGACTGCGGATACTCCCAACTTTGAATATAATTTGCTGATGGGGTCTTGGAAATCTCAATGCTAATCTTACTGGCCTCTGGAGCTTCTTTTACATTTCCAATCACTTCTGTCAAATCTGCTGTTACCGTAAAATCATCTGGAGAAAGATAACGAAGGCGACTGCGATGCAGCTTTACTGTAATTGTGACTGATGTAGGTTTTGTAATGGCCACCATATTTTTTGCGGTCAATCCACTCTCATCGTATGTGATTGGAACCGTCACACTACTTGTGATAATGGGGTCCTGCGTATTATTCAAAATCACCCAAAGAAGAAGCGCTAGCACAAAGCCCAATAGCTTAAGTGGGAAGTTTTTAAGAAAACGTGTCTGATTTTTATTTTTCATGTCGTTTCCTGCCTTTCTTCAGCTTCTCCCACAAAGTTGATGTTTTTTCCTCTTGTTGATTTCCACCTAAAAGCTCTTTCAACCGATCACTGTCTACATTGCGATATAACTGTCCATCTTTCGTCAGTGATACCTGTCCAGTCTCCTCAGATACAATAACAGTCAGTGCATCTGTCACTTCACTGATACCAAGACCTGCTCTATGTCTGGTTCCAAGCTCTTTACTGATTGTCTTATTTTCTGAAAGTGGCAAATAACAGGTCGCCGCTGTAATTCGGTTTCCTCGAATCACAACCGCACCATCATGAAGTGGAAGATTGTGTTCGAAAATCTGCACCAAAAGCGGTGCACTCACAATCGCATCCAATAAAATACCAGTTGAAATATATTCATTTAAGACAAATTTTTGCTCGATTACAATCAATGCACCTGTCTTCGCTCTACCCATACTGTATGCAGCTCTCACAATCGCATCAATCGTATCATCTTTATTCTCAGCCACACCATCCTTTGTACCTAAAATAGAAAACAGCTCAAATAGGTGATTGGTTCCTAGCTGTTCCAAAGCGCGACGAATCTCTGGCTGAAAAATAACCAGAAGAGCAGTTGCTACATACGGTGCAATGCGGTTAAATACCATTACAATATTGTTTAATTGTAAAATAACCGCCAATAGATACATTGCAAAGATCGCTGCCGCACCCTTTAACAAAATCCAAGCTTTGCTCTGCTTGATCCACAAAATAACGTGATAGATCAAATATGTGAAAATTGCGATCTCCAAGACATCGCTCCATGTCATGGAAGCCGCTGACCAGCGTATATAATTTTCGTAAAACTCTCTGATGGCTTCCATCCGTTATCCTTTCTCCTACTTATGTGCGGAAGTAATCATCTAAGGATCGCGTATCGTCCGAGAAATCCTCGTCCTCTGCCTCCTCCGACTTTGTTATCGTAGTTACTTTCTTGTCTGTTCGGGCAACTGAATATTTTGGAATCGCCCTGACATAATAAACATAATTTTCATCCTCATATTCCAAGAACTCGGTATGTGCTCCATCTAGCAGAAAACAAAATATATGAAGCACACAGCTAACAAACACACCAAGCACAATTGAAACACTCAGGTAAATCAAATTTACTGCAATGTGAAATGCCACATTTCCTACCAGAATGATTAACACATAGCATGCAGTTCCCGATGCGATTGAAATCGCCCAAGAATAGGAATACGGAAATTTACGAATCAAATAGACAACTGCTATTGTAACTGCAAGAGCTGTAATCAAAAGCAATAGTCTTTCATTGCTACATACTGCCTTCACATAGTAAGCCGCCTTTTCCATTGAAGTTAGCCGCACTGCCGATGCCTCTAATACAGAACTATTTTGCCTCAGTGTCAAAATCATTCCATATGCAAGTGTTCCTGCTGTAGCCGGAATAATGGCAACTGGGCCACACAAAAGGCCGATTGGAACTGCTGCTGCACCTGTCAAATTCAACATTCCCGCCAAGCACATAACAGCAATTAAAAATGATTGTCGTGGCTTAAATATCAAATAGGTCAACCATAAAAGTATAAAAAAGACTGCAACAATCGCACCTGCCTCAACCGAAATCGTCACCATATGAGCCGTTGTGAATACCGCTATCAATGGAAAAAGCGCACTAATTGGAAGCACCTGCGCAATCAATGTAATAGCGATCACCTCAGCCCACCCACGAAGCTGCATTGTGCTTACAAGCTGGCTATGAATCATATAAAATATCAAAAACGTCAACAGAAACTTTATGCACATACGCACATATGCCTCATATCGACCGTAAACTTCACTTATTCTTTGCCGAAGCTCCAGCAGAACTGTCATTAGCTAGGCTCCTTTCTGTGTAATAATCCTCGAGTGCCATCAGCTGCTGTCTATACTCGCGAACCAAACTGGCTGCTGCACGGTAACGCCTACTGTAGCAACGTCTTGTTACCATCAGAGCCACCGTCAAAAAAAGTAGATATGCGACAATCCATAAACAGACAGCTATGATTAATGTATGCTCAGGAAATGATACCTTCTGCATACCACCCCCTGTACAGATCATACCGGTAAGCGAAAGAAGTAAATATGCCACTGTATAGCAAAACCATACTTTGATCATCTGAAAGGACACATAATCTTTTTTTCGATATCCACAGATTTCAATTGCACGACGCTCTTCTCTTTTTTTGAGCATCGCCGCCTGTGTCATCATACGAATTTTTTCCTCGCTGATCATGTCTCACCTCACTCTACAGATTCTTTCTTATAGTATAGCACACATTACTAGATTTTTGTAGAAATTTTTTTAAAATTGTTAACTATTTAACGCGAGTCATTTTTGCCCAAAAGAAAACCCCCTATGCTTACGCATAAGAGGTC
>CAUCWU010000243.1 GCA_958446555.1 uncultured Lachnospiraceae bacterium
ACCGACAGTCACCAGGATTTACAGACGAGGAGAGAGCAGGATTTACCAATCTCTTATCGAAAGGATTTGTAGATACATTTCGTCATATCCACGGAGATATTCCGCAGGTATATTCTTGGTGGACGCAGAAGGTCAAAACAAGCAAAATCAACAACAGTGGTTGGAGAATCGACTACTTCTTGGTGAGTGAGCGAATTGCAGACCGTGTGCAGACATCCGAGATGCTAGATTCAGGAAAGAGACAGGATCATACGCCTCTTGTTCTTGAAATTGAATAATAAAAACGAAGCTCCTTTTTGTTTGGGGGCTTCGCTTTTTTATTTTGTGATCATATCCTAATAGTGGAATCCATTTAAGGAGGCATTTATGGGAACAAGACCGCCTCTACTAGACGTGCGCAAGCTTTCGTTTGATTATATATCTGCCGAGTCAAGTCTGAGTGTAATTAAAGAGATTTCCTTTCAGGCATTTGAGGGGGACTTTTTATCGGTTGTAGGGCCGTCTGGGTGCGGAAAATCAACAATGCTTGATATTCTTGCCGGATTACAGCCTGCCTCATCAGGAGAAGTCTTTTTTGAGGGAGAACGAATTACAGGGCCGCGAAAAGAGATTGGCTATATGCTACAAAAAGATCAACTTTTTGAGTGGAGAACGATTCTTCGAAATACCTTGCTGGGTCCAGAAATGCAATATAGTGCCTACAGAGAGAAAAAAGAAGCGCAAAAAAAGGCGACGGCAATGTTAGACCGCTATGAGTTAGGAGCATTCTCAGATGCAAAGCCATCTGAGCTTTCTGGTGGGATGAGACAGAGAGTAGCACTGATTCGAACCTTGATTATGGAACCCAAATTACTGCTATTAGATGAGCCATTTTCAGCACTGGACTATCAGACAAGGCTTACTGTATGCAATGATATCTGTCAAATCATTCGAACCAATCAAAAGACTGCCATTTTAGTCACACATGATTTGGCAGAGGCTGTCAGCACCGGAAATCGTGTTTTGGTGCTTGGAAAACGACCGTCAAAGCTTGAAAAAGAACTGATCTTTGATCCAGAATTTACCAAACTCTCTCCGCTAGACAGAAGAAGTCATCCACTATTTAATCGTTATTTCAAACAGCTTTGGGAGGAATTTGCCCATGAAAAATGAAGAATTGATTCGCATACTGGCAAGAAGACAAAAAAGAAACCGTCGGCTTTTGATGGCCGGACGGTTTCTCATTGGAATTTTATTTTTTGCAAGTTGGGAGTTTTGCGCAAGTCTTGGCATCATCAACGATTTTATCTTCAGCAGCCCATCGCGCGTCATTCACACGATACAAGACTTTGCCTCTGATCAGACGCTGTGGCTTCACATCTCAACAACACTTGGCGAAACCGCAATCAGTTTCTTTTTGACGATGGCAATCAGTCTGTCAGTTGCCCTATTGTTTTGGCGCTTTCGCTGGATTTACCTGCTATTAGAACCTTATTTGATTCTGCTAAATAGTCTGCCAAAATCAGCATTGGCGCCACTTTTAATCGTATGGCTTGGCAACAAGCCGCGCACAATTATCGTTGTCGCTGTCTCACTTGCGGTATTTGGTGCAATTTTGACACTCTACCACGCATTTGAGTCGATTGATCCAGAAAAGTTAAAGCTTGTTCGAACACTAAATGGAACAAGAATTCATATTGTCACAAAAGTACTCTTGCCAAGCACAGTGCCAGTTTTTATCAATAACATGAAAATCAACATTGGCCTCTGTCTGGTTGGTGTTATCATCGGTGAATTTTTGGCTGCACGTGCAGGACTTGGCTATCTAATTATCTATGGAAGTCAAACTTTTAAGATGGATTATGTAGCTACATCAATAGCAATCTTATGCGCAGCTTCAATTTGCCTCTATGCACTTCTCACCTGGGCAGAATCGGCATATCGACGCTATTATTTAAAAAAGCCCTCTGCAAACTGATCCATTGCAAGCTGGCTAGAGCGAGCCATAAGCTCACGGCTTGAATGCATAGCAAGGATCGGAACACCAAGGTCAACTGTCATCGCCGGAATGGAGGTGCTTAGGATGCTTCCAAGTGTTCCTCCTCCGACGGTGTCACCCTGATTGACAAACTTGGTGTGAGCAATATTTCCAGCACGGCAGATGCCCTCAACGATGGATACGGCATTGGTATCGGTTGCGTATCTCTGGTTGTAGTTCATCTTAATGACAACACCGCCCTCCATCGGAATTGGGTTGGTCGGATCATTCTTCTCAGGATGATTTGGATGGGTAGCATGGGCAACGTCTAGTGATGCAGTTAAGCTGTTTAACATCACATCTAAGAATGCGCTGCGGCTCTTATCAGTAGCTGGTGTATTCAGATAAATCTTCTCCAGAATCGAGGACAAGATCACAGAGCCAGCGCCCTGCTTTGAGCTAGAACCACACTCCTCGTTGTCAAACAGAATGATCAGATTGCAAATATCAGCTAAAGATTCAGTCTCCATGATTGCATTTAAGCAGGACTGGCAGGAGGTCAGATTGTCAAGTCTTGGCGCTGATAAGAATTCATCATCAAAACCAGTGATTGCAGGCTCCTCGCCATTGCATAAAAACAGCTCATAGTCCAGAATGCTACTAGCATCAATGCCAAGCTCAGCAGCGATCTTTCCAAGAAGCCATCCTTCGGTGTTCTCCTTTGCACCGATTAAAGAGACAACTGGCTCAAGATCAGTCTGAACCTTTAATTCAACGCCCTTATTTACCTCGCGGTTCATATGGATTGCAAGATTTGGAATGACAGCAACCGGCTTCTTAGAAGAATACAGCATGGTTGTTGGATGGAACGGATCATCGGTTGCAACACAGATGCGTCCTGCAATTGTCAGTGGGCGATCCAGCCAAGTATTTAAAATCGGACCACCGTAGCGCTCTACATTTAATGTGATGCAGCCAGACTTCTTTCTCTCTGGGTTTGGCTTAATCATAAAGCACGGGTTGTCAATATGGGAGGTAATGATGCGAAAGCCCTTAAAACCGGATGTCGGCACACGAAAAGCAGCCAAAGAGCGGTCGTAGATGGAAACATAATAAGCCTTTCCAGGTACAAGAGAAGTAGACTTTGAAAGTTCAATGCGCTCAAAGCCGGCGTTTTCGAGCTGGCTGATTGCCTCCTTCATTGTATGATACGGTGACTGAGAGTGATTGATCAGTTCAACCAGACGATTGGTAGATTCCTGTAAATTCATATGATTAAATTCCTTTCTGATGTAGTAATATGATGTCCAAGCAGAACTGCCCGGCGCAGCTAACAGTATCATAGCATAAAAAAAGTAGGTTGTCTAATTATATTGATTAAAAAATAACATATCAAAGTATCATTGACGAAAGAAAAAGCAAGTGCTATACTTTAGAGTACCAAAGCGGTAAAGGAGGGTATCATGTCTTTTTTTGATCAATTTTCAAAGGTAACAAAGGACTTTGGAAACAAGGCCCAGGAGATGACGAAGGATATCAAAGGCAAGCTCGAAGAGCAACAGGCCATTTCCAGATTAAATTCTCAGATTAGTGAGGCAAAAAGCCAGATTAAAAATACATACACGGCAATTGGCGAGATGTACTACAATGCCCACAAGGATGACGAAGAGAATGCAATGCAGAGCCAGTTTCAGCTGATCGCTGAAGCAATGGAAAAAATTGCTCAGTGTGAGCAACAGATTAAGGACATCAAAAATGAAAATACTTGTCCAAATTGCGGTGCAGCTGTCTCAAAGGACGCACTATTTTGTCCGAACTGTGGTACAAAAATAGAAAAGTCACAGCCACAGGCAGAAGAGCCGAAGGCAAAGGTTTGTCCGGTATGTGGAGAGCCAGTGGATGATGAGGATTTATTCTGTACAAATTGCGGTGCTCCGGTAAAAGAGGAGACACCAAGTGAGGAGTCCTCAGAGGAAGCAGTTTCAGAGGAAAACGAAGAAGAGCAGCCGACAGAGGATATTCAAGAGGAGAATCACTAAGGTGGGTTTCGATCAAAACCGTGAGGAAAATTTGACAGGATAGAATGGACATCAAATGCTTTATAAAGACAGCATGATAAAGTCTTTCGCCATCCATCAAATTTTTAATAAAATAAGATATACAATGATTATGAAAAACAGAGAGGTACACAGATGGAGCAGAAATTAAAGGTAGGCGTACTTGGTGCGACAGGAATGGTAGGACAGCGTTTTGTAACACTTTTGGAGAATCATCCGTGGTTTGAGTTAGCAGCAGTTGCAGCAAGCCCAAGATCAGCAGGAAAAACCTATGAGGAGGCTGTAGGCGGACGCTGGAAGATGAAGACACCAATGCCAGAGGCAGCAAAGAAGATGGTTGTTTTAAATGTCAATCAGGTAGAAGAAGTTGCTGCACAGGTTGACTTTGTATTCAGCGCAGTTGATATGTCAAAGGATGAGATCCGTGCAATCGAGGAAGCTTATGCAAAGGCAGAGGTTCCGGTTGTATCCAACAACAGCGCACATCGCTGGACACCGGATGTTCCGATGATGGTTCC
>CAUCWU010000244.1 GCA_958446555.1 uncultured Lachnospiraceae bacterium
GTATTTCCATCAGAAAATTTCTTATTCTATTATATGTGCAAAACTATGACAAAGCCATCGTTCGAAGCCCAGTGGTAAACTAGGCCGTCTGCGCGGTTATGCCTGTAGCTTACATAAAGTCCGTATACGCATCCTCGTTGTAATCTTTGCTTCCGACCACTTTGCCGCCGCGGTAGTACACTCTCGGAATGCGCTTTCCCAGATCGCACAATAGCTCATAGTTGAAGCTTCCGGCAAGCTCGGAGACTTCCTCTGCGGTAAGCTCTTCGTTTCCACTCTTGCCGATTACAACGACCTCATCTCCCTCTTTTGCCTCTGGGATGTCACTGATATCTACCATTGTCTGATCCATGCAGATTCTACCTAGAATTGGTGCCTTCTTTCCATGAATCAGGATGCTTCCCTTGTTGGAGAGAGCGCGCGGATAGCCGTCACCGTAACCGATTGGGATGGTCGCAACAACAGTCGGATGGTCGGTTACAAAGGTGGCCCCGTAGCCAATCGCTGTTCCCGCTGGGACCGTCTTAATATAGGCGATCTCGGATTTTAGTGTGAGTGCCGGTGTCAACTTTACAATGTCCTTTGTCACCTCATCGGACGGATAATAGCCGTACAGTGAGATGCCGATTCGAAACAGATTGCCCGGTGCATCGGTCATCCAGATGCCGGCTGCAGAGTTGGCACAATGGCAAATTGGTGGACAACAACCAGCCTTTTTTAGGCTGTCTGTCATCTTCTGAAAGCGCTTCTGCTGCTCGATGGCGCCCTCATTTTCAATCATATCGGCCGTTGCCATATGTGTAAAGATGCCCTCTGTGCAGATTCCGTCCAGTGTCGAAAGCCACGGCACAAATGAAAGCGCATGCTCTGGTGTCATACCGATGCGACTCATTCCAGTATCGACCTTCACATGTACATATGCCTTTTTTCCTAATTTCTGTGCTAGCTTTGAAAGAAGTGTCAGCTTATCCTCCTCAAATCCGGCATAGCGAATCTCTCCGTTAATCAATTCCTCGAACCGATCCGGATGAACATAGCCCAAGATCAAAATTGGCTTTGTGATCTGATGGCGTCGTAAATTGAGCGCCTCATCAATTGTGGCAACTGCATAGCCCCATACCAGATCGTCGATTGTCTTTGCAATCGGAACTGCACCAAGGCCATATCCATCTGTCTTTATGACACCGCAAAGCATCGCCTCCTTCGGAACATTTGCTCGAAATGCCTCCATGTTGGCCCGGATTGCGTCGAGATTTACCTCTGCCCAGACTCTATGATACTTATGCATACCTTTATCCCTTCTTCCTGCTTATTTGTTTTAGCACATCTTTTAGTCCATCGGTTAGATCTCTTGCAATCATACTATATGGACTCATTTTCTCTGCAGCAGCATCTCCTGCTGCCCCATGCAACCAAACACCTAACACGGCTGCCTTTTCTACTGACAGTCCCTGTGCAGCCAGCGATGCGATCACACCTGTGAGCACATCACCGCTTCCACCTGTCGCCATACCGCTGTTTCCAGTAAGATTCAGATACTGCTCTTTTTCTGTCAAAATCACTGTGCGGGCATCCTTGCATACACAGATGCAATGGAATTTTTCTTGAAGTGCTTTTGCAGATTCCATCAAATTGGATGTTACCTGTTTTGTCGAAATTCCAAGCAGACGACCAAGCTCACCCGGATGAGGTGTCAAAATTACATTGGCTCCCAAGAACATCTTCTTTTTCTCTGCGACGTTCTCATTTTCCACATTGGACCACTTTGCAAGCAGATTCAGTGCATCGGCATCAATGACAATTGGGCATTGGGCCTGCTTATGATTCCACTCTAACACAAGCTTCAAAAGGTTCTCTGCAAGAGTTCCCGTAGAAAGCCCTGGACCAATCACAATTGCACTTGCCTTTGAAAGTAGACTGCTTAACCAATCGGAAAGCGCCTCTTTTTCCATTCCGTCTGGAATACAATGAAGCACTGCCTCCGGCAACAGTTGCTGCAAAACAAGCCTGTTGCACTCTGGTGTCACAACTTCGACAAGACCAGCTCCAGTTCGATAGGCGGCAAGTGCCGACAGGTATGCTGCACCTGCCATGCCCTCACTTCCTGCAATGATGACCACTCGCCCAAAGGTACCTTTATTGCCCGATGCTTGACGCTTTCCAAGCCATTTTGATGCATCCTCTTCTTCCAGAGAGAAAAACGGCTTGCCCTCTATATGGTCTACTGCTTCTCTTGGAAAGCCGATATCGGAAACAATTGTCTTTTTGGCGACCTCTGCTCCCGGATACAAAAACTGCCCCAACTTTCCATAGCCAAACGTGATTTGCACATCAGCCTCGATACATGCGCCAAGTATCTGCCCAGTTTTTGCATCGAGTCCAGAACAGATATCTACAGCAACACCATATGCGCCATACGCTTCTTTATGTGCATTCCACTGTTCTATTGCAGTCCGATAAACACCTGTCACCTCACGGGATAGCCCAATTCCAAACAGCGCATCGACATACACATCTGCCTGTGGATAACAAGCTGCAAGTTTTTCTTTCCAAGCTGTTTCTGAACCGATTTCTTTTGGATCGGATGACATTTGCATCACTTCAATCTTCATCTGATCTAGAAGCCTTTTTTGATACAACCACTCTCTCGTTGCCTTTTCTATCTTTCCAATAGCAAGTACTGATACCTGCCAACCGTTTTGTGCAAGGATTCTCGCCATTGCAAGGCCGTCGGCTCCGTTATTTCCGATCCCACATAAAAGAAAGACCCTTCCCGGCCTATGACCGGAAAGGATATGACTTGCAGCACAGAGAGCTGCGCGCTCCATCAGCACCAGGCTCTCCATGCCAAACTCCTGTATCGACCATGTGTCGGCTTGCTTCATCTGAATTCCTGTCAGCAAAGTTTTCATTTACTCCTCCTGGTTGCTTAAGCGATAAGAAATCCGCATCAAGCTCTCGGACAAATGCACATTTTCGACAACGACATCCTTTGGTACCCGAAGATCGGTGTGTGCAAAATTCCAGATGCCGCGGATACCGGCCTTTACTAGCTTTTGTGCTGCCGCCTCTGCTCCTGCCTTTGGCAGTGTCAATGCCGCAATTTGAATTTCATTGTGCTGGATATAGTCCTCTAACTCATCCATTGAGTAGACTGGAATGCCACGCACAGTCTTTCCTTTTAGATGAGGATTGATATCAAACATTGCCTTTGCGACAAAGCCACGTCGCTCAAAATTGGCATAATTGGCAATTGCCTGACCCAAGTTTCCGGCACCGATAATAATCAGATTATAGGTCTGATCAAGTCCTAATATTTTTCCAATCTCATGATACAGATACTTTACATTGTAGCCGTATCCCTGCTGTCCGAAGCCTCCGAAATTATTCAGATCCTGCCGAATCTGAGATGCAGTGATTTGCATTCTCTTAGAAAGTTCTCCAGAGGAAATGCGCTCTACCCCCTCCTGCATCAATTCTCCCAGATAACGGTAATACCGTGGTAGTCGTTTGACAACAGCTCTGGATATTTCTCTATGCTCCATGACATACTCCTTTTCCTCAATATTGGTTTCAATCCACAGCCAGTAATTTCACCGAGTCTGACATGTCGATTAAACCAAATAAAATACTATAAATATAATAGGTTAAGAAAGTTTCTTAAAAACTGTTCTAAAATAGCAAAGTTTCTTAGCTCAAAAACTATTATAAGTTAAGAAAACTTCTTAAAAACAAATGAATGCAGCCCTTCGGCTGCATTCTGCATAACTGCGTACTATTTGTAGTCTCTCCACTCCATATCACCTCGGTCAAGGCACAATACCAGTGACTCAGCGGTGGCGATGTTCGTCGCTAGAGGGATATTATACATATCACACAACCGTGAAATCTCAGACAGATTCATACTTTCTGCATCCTGATCCAGATCAGCACTATGGAAAAATATAACCAGATCAATATCATTGTTTGCGATCATATTCTGCATCTGTTTGGAGCCTCCCATCTGTCCTGGGAGCAAACTGGTCACTTTCATACCTGTGGCTTTGGCAATGTGGTCTGCTGTCGCATTGGTTGCGATTAACGTATGCTTCTTCAATATGCCTTTATACGCAATGCAAAAACTTTCCAGCAGCGCTTTTTTGCTGTTATGAGCGGTAAGTCCAATGTTCATATCTAATCCTTCCTTTCCACATAGCTAAAAAGAATTATACCATATTTTTTCAGAAAGTCTATATTCTTTTGATGCTTTTGCCGAAAAAAAGCAATTTATACAAAATAGTACATGTTCTTTTGTAAAATTACATTGTTTGATTTTCCATGTTAGATAATTTTTGTGCCTGGTCGGCAGCCGTCAAACTATCAATCAATTCAAATAAATCTCCGTCCATGATTGCATCTAACTTATAGAGTGTCAGCTTGATTCTGTGATCGGTCACACGGCTCTGTGGAAAGTTATAAGTACGGATTTTCTCGGAGCGATCTCCGGTTCCAATCTGGTTTCTTCTGTACTCTGCCTGCTCACTCTGT
>CAUCWU010000245.1 GCA_958446555.1 uncultured Lachnospiraceae bacterium
AAATCCATGTCATTGACACACATCATAATCGCATCTCTTAAATACTGATAGCCTTTGATATGGGCCGGAACACCAATCTCATGGATTACGCTTGTCACATACTGTTCCAGACTCTTTCCCGGTCTTGCATAGAAAAAGGCTGGCTCCTTGATCTGTGCGTTCTGTGTCACAAGTGGTGAATCAAAATCATAGCCCTTTCTTCCAAGCTGCTTGACACGATTTAATAATGTCACATTGTCAAACGGCTTCATGATGTAATAGGTAGCCCCCGCTGCCATTGCATTTTCTGCAACCGACTCGTTCTGAATACCAGAAATGATAATAAAGGACGGCATATGCTCTAAATTATCCTCTGTGTGGATCTTGTCCATCACACCAAGTCCATCAATCCCCGGCATTACCAAATCTAGTAATACCACATCCGGATTCTTACTCTTAATCATCTCATATGCCTGCTCCCCATTTCTGGCTGTTCCGACAACATTGATCTGCTCGTCTGCCGCCAGCACCTCATCCAACATTGTAAGAATTCTCTCATTGTCATCCGCAATCGCTACATTTAATTTTGTCATTTTCCCTCATCCTTTCTCTTGCATTCAGCTTATTGTGCATTCATTTTTACATTTGTCTTTTTTATCGACAGGTTCACTATATCTGATTTTTCTATTTTCTACAAGAGTAGTCAGTCGCGTTTTTCGCGTGACATTTGTAGTTTTATGCGTTCGTATTTTAGTTCATTGTATGTCCCAGCATATCCTCCATGTAAATCGCGTACCCCCGAGTGGGATCATTCACGAAGACATGTGTCACCGCTCCGATGACCTTTCCATTTTGAATCAATGGAGAACCACTCATCCCTTGGATAATGCCACCTGTCTTTTCTAGCAGTGTCTGATCGGTGACGCGAATCTGAAAGCCGCCTAAACTTCCTGGCTGTGTCTTTATAACTTCTACCTCATAATCCTGTGGCTCGTCGCTTACTGCACAGCGAAGAATTGCGCTTCCGCACACAACCTCGCAACTTTTAGCAACTGGCATTGGATCAAATCTTTTTTGCTGTTCCTCTAATAGTACTGAGCTGTTCCCGTAAATTCCGCAGGCATTGTTTTCATAAATATTTCCCAGAAAAGTAGAGCCATCATAACAGATGATACCGCAAAACGAACCTGGTGTTCCATTTTTACCACGAATTACCATCTGAATCTGCGACTCATATAGACCTCCCTTTCGCACATGAACTCGCTTTCCGGTATCACTGTCATTAATTGGATGACCAAGCGCGCCAAAGTGACCGTCTTCTGTGATATAAGTGAGTGTGCCAATTCCCTGCACGTCGTCTTTGACCCATACGCCAAGCCGATAACTGCCATTTGCATCCAAAACCGGAAGGACTGAAAGATCAAATTCGCGTTCAATTAGATCAGACTCACTCTGTTCTCGGATCACATGAAGCGTTAAGGGCTGTCCATCGCAGTTCTCTACTGCTGCAATCAGCTCTTCTTTGGAATTTACTTCTACTCCATTTACTGATGTAATATAATCTCCCTGCTCTAAGCTTCCCTCACAGGGAGAGCTTAATGAGTTTTCATTTGTTGGAATCTGTGCAGGTGTCACCACCATGACACCTGCTGTTTCCATGTAGATGCCTACTGGAAAGCCACAAGGGTAAACCTGTGGCATTACTGTTTGCGGTGCAGTTTCTTCTTTATTCAATTGATTAGAAAAAGTGGATATACTGATATCCTGCATTGCCGATGCAGGCGCACTTTTTTCTTTATTACTTGAAAAACAAGCTGCTACGGCTACTGACAATAAAAAGACAGCCACAGCCTTTTGTATTTTACGAAAGTTTCTTTTCATTTGCATACCAACAGCCTTCCTTTCCTTTTTTCTGCTGTTAGTATGCGTTTGTTTATCTGTTTGTAATCTGGGATTCTTTTGTTCTATTTGCCATATCTTTCATCTCTTTTGCTGTATCTAAAACATTCTGAGTGATCTTCTCTCCGCCGAGAAGTCTGGCAATTTCGCGAATGCTTTCCTCTTCTGATAATCGATTGATGTGTGTTGTTGTCACTTCATTTTCTGCATTTTTTTCAATTAAAAAATGGGTATCTGCCATTGAGACAATCTGAGCAAGATGGCTAATACAAATTACTTGGCTTGATTTTGCCGTCTCTGACAAACGCTTTGCAACCTTTTGTGCTGTGCGTCCGCTGATTCCTGTGTCAATTTCGTCGAAAATAAGCGTCTCTATTTCTTCTTTTTGCGCCATTACTGACTTGACTGCTAACATAATTCTGGATAATTCACCACCAGATGCGACAGTCGATAACGGTTTTAGCGCCTCTCCTGGATTTGTCGCAATATAGAATATAGCACTATCCTTTCCATTCGCACCAATCTGCGAAGTCTCTTCAATCCGAATTTCCAGTCGAACATCTAAGAAATTCAGATCAACAAGTGCGGTAATGAGCTGATCACAGAGAAGCTTTGCACTGTTCTTTCTTTGAATACTCAGCTTATCAGCTGCTGCTTCAAGCTCTTTAAAGGCTTTGTCACAGGCAACCGTTACGCGGGCTTTTTCTTCCTCGAAATGACGATATTTTTCAAGCTCTTTTTCTTTTTTCTCTTCTAGCTCTAGAAGACCATTCTCATCGCAGCGATATTTTTGCATCAGATGGCGAATCTGATCAAGTCGCTCTTCAATCTTTCCAGTGTCAAGCTCCTCGTCCTGCATTGCGTCTAAGCGCTCTGATGCCTCTCGACAAATATCGTGAAGAATCGACTCGGCATCGGTTAGCTGAGCATATAAATCCTCTGCCGTGTCATCCACCTGAGTGACTCCCTTTAATGCATGTTCTGCCTTTCCACACAGATCGCAGGCACCAGACTCGTAGCCCAAAAGTGCTGTCAGCTCCTGATAAGCACTCACAATATGTTCTCTCTCGGATAAACGCTTCCACTCTTTTGATAAACGCTCCTCCTCACCAGGTGAAACTGCTGCCTCCTGAAGCTCATCTATTTCATAAGAAAGAATATCCATCCGGCGAAGTCTCTCATCCTCATCGACTGCATAACTGTCAAGCTCATCCTTATACTGTTTCCAAATTTGATAACAGTTTGCTGTCTGCTCCTTTGCCTTTTTGATCTCTTTACCGCCGCTTCGATCGACAATCTCTAATTGCTTATTTGCAAGAAGGAGTGACTGATGATCGCGCTGACCGTGCACGTCCAAAAGAAGGGCTGCAACCTCGCGCACTTTTGAAGCCGGATATGCCTCTTTATTGATCTTACTCACACTCTTCGTAGCTGTAATTTTCTTGGAGATAATTAGCTGTCCGTCCTCCGGTTCAATGTCATATTCCCGAAGCTTTTCAAGGATTGCCGGGTGAGTCGGTGAGAAGATCAGCTCAATATATGCCTCCTTTTCATTCGCCCGAATCAGCTCTTTGTGTACTTTTGCGCCAAGTGCAATCAAGACAGAGCCAATCAAAATTGATTTTCCAGCTCCTGTCTCACCACTTAGCACATTTAATCCTTCTGTAAAAGTCACCTCTGCCTCATCAATCAGAGCAAGGTTTTTGACGTACAGACTGTCCAGCATTGTTTATGCCTGCCTTTCTTTGATTTTTCAGTCCTTTTTAATTCTTTTAATCTTTTAGAAGATCTGCAATCTTCTTTTTTAGATGTACGGTATCTGGCACACTGCGAACAGCGCACATGATTGTGTCGTCTCCCGCAATGCAGCCAACAATCTCATTAAAATGACAGGCATCTAAGGCAGCGGCAGCAGCCATCGCCATGCCTGAAACGGTTTTGATCACAAGAATATTCATCGCCATATCCATGCTCACATAGGATTCCCGCAAAATTCGAATATATTTTGGTTCTGCCTGCTGTTTTTCAGGATCAAACGCCTTGTATACAAGCTTTCCGTTTTTTCCGAGAACCTTTTTTAGGCGAAGCTCACGAATGTCTCTTGAAACAGTTGCCTGCGTCACATCAAAGCCATCCGCACAAAGAAGCTTTGCCAACTCTTCTTGTTTTTCTATTTCATACATCTGAATCAGCTCGAGTATACGCTGCTGTCTTCCTGTTTTCATAGACACCTCACTTTCTTTTGGTACTATCTGCTCAGCTTTTTTCCTAGCGTTTCCAAAAAACTTTTCTGATCAAGACGCACCAGACGTACTTTCTCCGATGCACTGCGAATCACTAACGAATCACCTGGGTGCACCGACACAACACTATCCGAGTCAAAGCTGACTGCTTGGTGAATCGACCGAATGCCATCTTTTGCTTCCACATCAAGGCGAATCGTTGCATTGCTCGGAAGCACAATGCTTCTTGCCGTCGTCAGTGTCTGCGCACATATCGGTGTGAGCACAAACAAATTGGAGATTGGAAGCACAATCGGCCCACCTGCCGAAAGACTGTATGCAGTCGATCCGGTTGGTGTCGCAACAATAATGCCATCAGCATTATATCTTGTGATAAACTGATTGTTTACATAGAGAGAAAATCG
>CAUCWU010000246.1 GCA_958446555.1 uncultured Lachnospiraceae bacterium
GCTGCCATATGTTTTTCAAGGCTGACCTGTCCGGCTATCATCTTTTCTAGCTTTTCTTTGGTCAGCTCCTTTTGAAAGCACTCGGACACTGCTGCGATCACGTCTTCTAGTGTATCCCCTTGCTTTTTGCGGTCATAGGTGACAGCAATCAGTCCAAAAAAATTTCGAACAGTTGCCGATGGAAAATAGCTTCGCAAGTTTACCGGAACCATGATTCGCACCGCTTTCTTTTGATCTCTTGGCTCCATTGCATCATAGATTGCTAGGATCAAAAGCGATACTAGAAATACGGTTACTGTTGTATGATGTCCTTTTGCCGCCGCAAGAATACGGCTCGTAGAGACTTCTGCCTCTGTCACCTGCTGGAAAAAGTCAGGTGTGGACGGCTCTCGAAAATGAAAAATTGGAACCGTCTTCTCGCCTAAAAATGACATATTCGAATTTTTTTCTTGTTTGTTGTAGTACTGGCTAAAGCTGTCCGAATCCTTCTCTCGGAAGGTGCTGTCGATTCCAAGTGATAAGTCTTCTTTTTGAAGCTCTGGATGGCAAATTTTCAAATAATTAGTCACTAACGTCTTTAAAAACATCAGCGCACCTGTCGCATCTGCCATTGCATGGAATACTTCAAAATTAATTCTGCATTTATAATAAGAAATATCAATCAAAAGATGATGCTCATCTTTATCATACAAACTGCTGCAGACGTTTTGGTCTTCCTCATGGACAATTGGGCGCTTTCCGGACTCCTCCAAATAATACCAAAACATGCCATGTCGAATGATATTGGTAAAAATCGGAAACTCCTCCAGCGCCTGATCTGTTGCCTGCTGCAGTGCTTCTTTTTGAACTGGCTCTGTCAGCTGACAGGCAAAACGAAAGACTCGACTATCCTTTTTATTTGCCAGTGCCGGAAACACCTTCGCTGCATTGTCCAACCTGCTCCAGCCCGGCCGTTTCGTTGTTTTCACGCTCCTCGCCTCGCTTTCCAATGAAGCCTTCTACCGCTTCATAGATTTCTTTTGCCCCGGCAAAAATTGGCGGAAGTAATATCATGCCGTGGATGCCGTCTGCAACGCGAACACTCTTCACATTGCATCCAGCCTCTCTCATCTTTTCCCCAAGCGCCTCGCCCTCATCTCGAAGCGGATCATACTCCATTGTGACCAAAAGCGTATCTGGAAGATTGGAAAAATCGTGATGCTGCAGTGGCGCAAAATATGGATTTTTTGCATCCTCATCGCAGCTTCGATATAATTCCATATACTCACACATCAGTGCGCGCGTCAACAGATAATCATAGCCGTTTGTCTCGACAGAAGGATATGGATTATCATCCCCGTAAGAGCCAAATGCTACTGGATAGATTAAAATCTGTCTCTTTGGCATCAAACCGCCACGATCTCTTGCCATCAGACCAAGCTCAGCACAGATCTCGCCACCTGCACTGTCACCCATGATGACAACCTCCTCTGGCTTTGCCTGATACCAATCCTCACAGTGAGCAAGAACTGCCTGCATTGACTCATAGCAGTCCTCTAATCCCTGTGGAAAACGGTGCTCTGGTGCCAAACGATAATTGACAGAGACTACCTTATATCCGGTGCGCTCTGACAAATTTGCGCAGACATTTCCATAGCTTTCAAAATCTCCGGCCACAAAACCGCCACCATGAAAAAATAGAATTAATGGTGCGATTTTTCCGTCGTAGCTATAGGTGCGAAGCAAAATGTCACGTCCTTCCAGATGAAGAATGCGATCCATTGTATTGCAGCTTCGCCCTTTATAATAAGGGTACATTTTTTCTTTTTTGCGGCTCTTCTCATACTCTTTTGTCATATCGCCCTGATGGCGTGACATCGTGCGGATGGCCGCTCGCAAAACTTTGTTCATATTCGCCCTTCCTATGGTCTTGTAAATCATACCCACTCGGTGAAGTGTCTTAATAAACACTTGCACCTCGTAGGCATTTACTGTATTTCTCCTCACAACTTACATAGTGTGAAATGCGCTTCTCCCTCGCGGTCGATCTCCATTAACATATAGGTGTGGCAAAAGCCATCCTGGCGCGGCAGAGTGAGACTTCCTGGATTTAAAATTGTGACATCTTTTCCATAGTGAAGCATTGGCACATGGGTGTGGCCATACATTGCAATGTCGGCTCCACGAAGACGTGCTGCCTCGGCTAGTGTTTGCAAGCCAAAGTTTACCTGATAGCGGTGTCCATGTGTCAAAAAGACACGATACTTTCCGATATCGATTAGCTTGTCCTGTGGAAGCTCGGATGAATAATCACAGTTTCCTCTGACGATCTCCACCGGGCAGCCTGCTAGACGCGCAATCTCCTCGTGCTGTCCCTCTGAATCACCAAGATGAATCAAAAGATCTGCTGTTCCTGTGCGCTCTAACATCTCCTTAAAATAGCGAAGCTTTCCATGGGTGTCACTGACAATCAAAATGCGCTCACTCATGGCTTTTTTCCTCAGAAGCTTCCTTTTTCAGAATCTCCTTCATTGCACTCAGTGCCTTTCCTCTGTGGCTGATCTTATTTTTTTCCTCTGCTGAGATCTCTGCTGTTGTCTTTTTTAACTCTGGCACATAGACAATCGGATCGTAACCAAATCCACCGCAGCCAGCTGGCTGTTTTGCAATCACACCCTCAATGGTGCCGCGTGTCACTGCTGTATGCCCATCCGGAAAGCTTGCTGCAATCACGCAGACAAATCGTGCACTTCGATCGCTTCCTTCCACACCGTCAAGTCGATCAATAATTGACTGATTTTTGATGTCATAGGATGTATCCTCGCCCATGTATCTGGCTGAATGCACACCTGGCTCCTTGTTCAGATAGTCCACCTCAAGACCAGAATCGTCTGCAAGAATGATGCCATCGGTGTAAGGGCGAAGTGCCTTTGCCTTAATCAATGCATTCTCCTCAAATGTGCTTCCGTTCTCATCAATATCAATCTTGATTCCTGCATCCTTAAGAGACTGGATCTCGTAGCCACAGTCCTTCATAATCATGCGGATCTCACGCATTTTTCCCTCATTGGTGGTTGCAAACAAAATTTTCTTTGTCATCGTTTCAATCCTCTATTATTGTTCTTTTGTGTATGCTTTTAAGCAGATATTACACTTATACTTATCCTGTGCAGACTGCCAACTGGTTCCCTTCATGCTGATGTAGCCTTCATTTCCACTCAGATCCGCAATGACGGCTCCATCCTTGCTTGTATACTCCACTGCCACTGGCCGCTCACTGCCAGGTGTTCTCAGATACACAATCACTGCATACCGATCTCCCTCGGATAAAAGTACCGGTTTATCTAGCGTGACAGTATAGTAGCCAGCATTTGAAAAGCTGCCAGATGCCGCCTTTTTCTGGAAGGTTAAATCAGCTTCTCCTGTCACCTTGTTGACTACATAGACTTCGTAGCTTGTGTCCTGACCCGTCGCATAAAAACCGACTGCCTCCAATACTTCATCGCTTTTAGCCGTGTAAAGATTTGCAAAATAGGCTTCCTCATTTCCATAGCCAAGCTGACCAACCCAACCGCACTTATCAGACTGGTAAATTCGGTCATAGTTGTCTGTATTTTCAATCTTTGTGTAGGCTGCATTGTAGATGCCGACATTGGAATCGTAATACGATACCCAGAAATAGCCACTATCTCCAAAGGATTTTCCCCAGCTGTTCATGCAAAGCCAAGCACCGTTTCCCTCTGGCTGTGTACGAAAGTTTGACGCTGCATAGCCATCGTCCCAACCGACAATCAATGTATCATGGTTGATTTTGTTGGTTCCGATATAACAGTATGCGTTCTGTGCATTGTTATAATACAGAGAGTCACTGCTCTCCCCACTCACCTCACAGTAGATCGACGTCTGCACACTTCCATAGAGATAAAATGCTCTCTTGATTGCCGACTGATCCTTTGACGGAATGATCTGAATCTCCTGAACATGCTTGACCGCCTTTAACGAAGGATCAGTCTTTCCATCGCCATACGGATCATCCTCCTCGCGGACTGGTCCCTTCCAGGAAAGTAAATAGGCCATCGCCATTGTATACTCGCCGCCAGTATCCTGTCCCCAAGTGTAACCATTGTTTAAGCTCATATGATCGACAGAAAAATGCCAGCTCTCCTCTGGAAGAAGAGCTGCCTCAAGCGCACCCACTGATGCAAATGCCCAACAGGTGCCAAGCTTTCCCTGATCCATCACTGGTGCATCAAGCCCATACAGTCTTGGATCAAAAGCCGCCGGAAGCTTGGATGCCTCCGGTCGGCTATCTGTAAAGCGAAGCGTATTGCTTGCGCCATCCCATTCCATCTCGTAATCGAGACTTTTTGCCACAACATCTGCACTTAGGTAATAGCTTCCTCCCTGATAGACAAGCGCATCAGAAAAACTTTCCTTTTCGCCGTTTATCAGAATCTCATCTGTATTTTCCTCTGCCTCGATGCTTCGGTCATTGCGGTATGCTTTCAGTGTTTTGTGATCGTAGATTCCGACATTGCA
>CAUCWU010000247.1 GCA_958446555.1 uncultured Lachnospiraceae bacterium
TTGGTCGGAAGAACTCGACCATTGCATGATGCTTATCCATCTCATCCTCCTGACTTTATATAATTTTCATATGCACGCGCCAATGCGTCTTTACGTTCCACCATCATTGCCTTGTCCCAATGTGATGTCGCTTTTGGATGCGGAAATGAACTGTATTTTAATCCTCTGCCAGTGGGAACCTTTGCGATTCCTGGTCGAGACCAGTAAAGACCTTCGCCATTTGTAAATGCACCTTTCTTTGTTGTCGGATCAACGTATAACTTTCCCTCATACTGATAATGAGCGTATGGAGAATTGTACTCTACAACCCCGTGATCATTCTCTGTGTAGACACTAACGTTCTGGGTAAGAAGCAGGTGCCTTGCTGGAATATATGGAATCATCAAGCGTTCGGCCTCACTTGCTAAAAAAAGAAGGTTGCCACGATCATGGCAGCCACTTGCATCCTCTGCAATCTGTCTTTTTGATTTTGTCCAGTCGAACGAAAATTTCATTTCATCAGCCTCCTACACGATAATGCTTATCCACAAGATGTTTTGTGTTATCCACGGTCTTGCTGATAATAAAGTCATCTGGTGCATACTGGCGAAGCACCTTTGTGATATTATTTGTTGCCGGATCGATCTCTTCTGGACAAATCCCCTTTACCACAAGATCTCCTGCTGACAGTGTAAAACCTATCTGATCCTGTTTCCACTCGTGATACGGTCGGTAAGATGGATTCTTTGGAATCCGAACAGTGTATTCCGGCCGAAGATCCATCTGCAAGAAGGTCTGTTGATTTGCACCAGCTGAGCGGATCATCGCACTGTTATAGCTGCATCGCTCCAACACTGTTTTCTTCCAGTGTTCCTTTTTATCTGGAGAGTCAGCTGCTTTTAACCTGTTATAAATCGTGACCGTATCACAGTAGTTCGGATTCATTTTAGCCCCCTGTACATCAATCCTGTGTTACAGAGGTACTGCGCGATCAGGCGCCGCACTTCCTTCATTTTGCCTGTTTCAGTCAGCGCTGAATTTGACAAATCTACCGTTCCACTCTGACCATCATTTGACCAAGATGCCAATGGACCTGCCAGACCGCTTTCCTGCTGCTCGGCCTTAGCCTTGTCTGCCTTATACAGCACCTCTGCCACCGCACAGGTACACAATTTTACCTCTTCCGGTGGCTCCGACATAACCTTGACTCTTCCAAAGGTGTACAAATCAATCTGCGCTCTTGCCTCGCGTTCCCAGTACAAAAAAGATTCCTCTGGTACTACTGGGGATTTTCCCAGCAGGTATCCAGATGTGTAAAATTCATAATCTGCGTACATAATCGCCTCCTGATCAGGACTGTGTTGCAAGTGTGATTGTCTTATTAACAGCAGCTTTTTCTACAATAACAGTTTCTGTTACCGATACGCATCCCTTTAGGGAGATCTTCGCTGTGTAAGTACCTGGACGCAGATAGAACTCTGCCTTACCATTATCATCAGTTGTGAGGATTGCTCCCTCTACATTGATACGAGCTCCTTTACATGGCTTTGGGCTTTCCGCAGTTCCATCGGTTACTGTGAAGGTAACTTTCTGAGTTGGTGTCGGTGTTCCTGGCTCCAGATAAGCAAATGCACAACCGGTACGGTCCTCATTTAAACGAGTTGCCGGATTTGGAAGCGCCCAGCCCATGCGGAATACAATACGCAGTGCAGTCATATCCTGCTGTGCCAGATTATAGATGATCTCTTTCGTGTCTGGATCCTGAATAACGCCCTGATCCAGAATCTTTACTGTAATATCCTGACGAATTGCATATACTGCCTGACTAAAGTCGCCAACAACCAGCTGCGCAATGTTGGCATAAAATGCTCCATTTTCAGGAAAAGTAATCGGTGCTCCGTCCAGTGAATATCTTGCCACATCCTGCATGTTGCTCTTGAAGATCGGCTGTCCAGTTGTATCACGAAGACCACGCAGCTTAGACTTAAAGTTCATTGGTGCTAGTGCGCCAGTTACACCGTAGCCGTCATCCTCGACCTTTGCAAAAACACCATTCTCACCCAGAATTAAATCATAGTAATCTTTTCCGGTTGCCGGAGATACATTGTTTCCTGCCTGACGTGCTCTGGAAATGATATCTAATCCCCACTCTGCAGGACGATTATCGCCAAAAATAACGGCTGCATCTACCTTCTGGCCGATTGCCTCCATGACACGTGGAGTAACCTCACCGAAGATATCAAACTCCGCGTCAGAGAGTACGGCATCAGAGATCGGAACGATTACGGCCAACTCTCCTGCATTAATAAAGACATTATCCCATGCCTGACGGGTTGTCTGCTTCATTCCGGTGTCACCATTCACCCAATATGCGGTTGGCAGAAAGTCCAAAACGCGCATTCTTGTCTGATTGGATGTCATGTTTGGAAGCTTTTTTGCCATGCTAAGGAACACGGAATGCTTTGGTGCATCCTGAAAAATATTGGATACAACCTGTTCGCGGATAATTGCCTCCGCGTCGGCTCGGTTTGTGATATTTACTGCCATTATTTATTCTCCTTTTCCGAGCAGGGATCTCAGTGCTTCGTTTGCCTGCTCTCTCTTTGTCTGTGCCTCTGGATTAATGCCAGAGGTTACTGAAACCACATGCGGGGTCTTCTTTTCAGCCTGGAACAAATAATCATTGTCTTTCTTTAGGGTATCCAGTGCTGCTGTGATATCCTGCTCCTGATTCTTGGATGCCTTTAGAGTATCCAGATCAAGTAATGCTCGAATCGCCTTCTCATTGCGTCCTGATGCTTTTCTGATTGCCTCGTTAATCGCAGAATCAAATGCATAGTCGGAACGAATCTGAGCAATCTCTGTATCCTTACCCTTCAGCTGATCTTTCAGCTCTGTGATCTTCGTCTGAAGACCAGCTGCATCAATACCTTCCATTGCCTTTAAGGATGTCTGAGAGGTCTCCAGCTGAGTCTTATAAGAATCTCTTTCTGCCTTAAGCGGATTCAATTCCTTACCATACTCGGCCATGACGTAATCAACCTGTTCAGCCGTCAATCCCTTTGCTGTTAAATCTTCTCTTCTCATGTTCTTGTCCTTTCTTCTACTCCTGTTTTTACGCGTGTGAGCCGCGGACTCGCCGGCTGTTTAACGCCTGTCCGACGGCGAAAAAGGTATTAAAATAACACGCATTGCTGCGTGCTTTTTAACGGTTTCGATATTTCTCCCATATCAGATATATAAACATTCCCAACATAATTGATACAATAGTGGATGTTCTCACAGTTATCCTCTCCTCCTAAAAAATGGGCGCAAAAATACCACCGGCCTCTCGACTGGTGGTATCAATCAATATTTAATCTCACTCCACACTTATCACAGTGGAAACATTTTGTTGTTTTGTAATCACCTACAGGAATCATTATTCCCTTTTCACAATGTCTGCAAGGAACTTTTTCTCCTTTCCGCAAACGGAGCAATCTTTCATTAAATTCTTTAGGATTCACTTTTATACCTCCATGGCAATTCAGGATACAATTCTTTTACTGTTTTTATTATATTTCTTAGCTCAGAAACTGTCAATTGACTTTTTCCCATTCTGTGTTTTAATTCCTGAGCAAAACAAACACTTTCAGCCCATTGTGATTCACCAATATTATATTTATGATGAGTAATTTCATGAATCAATGTTTCAGCAGTCACTTGAACTGTTTTTGTCTCCGAAGCAAAAATCATAATATCATTCTTCTCCTGATATCCTCTTGTTCCCGATTCATGATCAACACCATAACACATATAGACCTTAATTTCTGGATGCTCTACAAGATATTCAACTGTACTTCTTCCAATTTCTGTCCTATTCAAATTATTCATCAATTTTCTAGTTGTAATCGTATCTTTAGCATCCAAATTATAATCCTCAAAACGTTGAGCAAACTGCGTATTATGTGCCCTTCGTTCTCGGATTGTCTCTTTTGCTTGAGTCTTTTCCTCTGTCCGAATTTTTTCTGATTTTGTCGGTGTAAACTTACCTCTCAGTCCATCTTGATACACTCGCTCCATCTGCTCTGGAAGCTCCATTGCTTCTGAAAACGCTTTGTAGGTCTGCATCTGACCTTGATACTTGGCTTTTTTCAATGTGATGTCGTTCGGATCCGCGCCGCCGTCCTGCATCAGGCGTATGTCCTGGCGGGTCTTTCGCATCCGAGTCTCCATTCTTCGCTGTGCTTGAAGTGCCTCGTATGTGGTGTACTTCTTGCCCAGATATTCTTTCGGAGTGTTTTCCTCTTTGATCATCTGGTCAAGCTGATCATCCGTGTAGGTACGAACGGATACTCCTGGAATAAATGGTTTGTAATCGTGATAGCAATTGGCCCCATGTAGTCCGGTAATAGTTCCCAGCCCACATACATCAATCAATTGCTGCATCGTCCAGACTCGACCTTGCCACGGCTGATGCGTTGGTCGCGCTCCGACATGGTATGTAACCTCGTATGTGTCCGTCTGAAGCTGCTCTGCTACCTGCTCATTGATCTT
>CAUCWU010000248.1 GCA_958446555.1 uncultured Lachnospiraceae bacterium
GGCTGCTTTGGTCAGAGAAAATCTGCTTGACAAAATTCTTTTAAGTAATATATGATCTCTATTAAGTAAGAATAAATCCTAATGAGGAGGAATCAAGAATGGACAAGAAAGCAATGTATAAACTTAGCTACGGTCTTTTTGTTTTGACCGCAAAAGAGGACAGCAAGGACAATGGCTGTATTATTAACACCGCAATTCAGGCAGCATCTGAGCCAAATCAGTTAAGTATCTGTGTGAACAAATTAAATTACACACATGATATGATCCAGAGAACAGGTGCCTTTACGGTATCTGTAATCAGCCAGAATGCATCATTTGATTTGTTTAAGCAGTTTGGATTTCAGACAGGTCGTGAGGTGGACAAGTTTGCAGACTTTTCATCATGTACCCGCGGTGTAAATGGAATTTACTATATCATAGAGGGCACCAATTCTTATATTTCTGTAAATGTTACAAAGAGTGAGGATCTTGGTTCTCACACGATGTTCATCGGTGAGATCACAGATATGGAAGTATTAAGTGAAGTGCCATCTGTGACGTATGAGTATTATCTGAACAACATTAAGCCAAAGCCACAGGCTGTTAATATAACCGAGGAAGGTCAGACCGTATGGCGCTGCACTATCTGCGGTTATGAGTATGTCGGTGAGGAACTGCCAGAGGATTTTGTCTGCCCATTGTGCAAGCATCCGGCATCTGACTTTGAAAAGATTGTAAAGAAAGTTGAGTAACCAGCAAATATATAAAATGTAGAAATGAAAATTTATGCAAGCGTGGTGGACATATAGGATATGCATATGCGGGACCGCTTCATGAGCGTCCAGCATATGACTGGCAGTGAAAACATCTATTTTTACTGGAAAAATTTAGGCAACTCATTGGCAGTTGCCTTTAAGACATCATAAGAAATCTGAATTTCATCATCAGTAACAGTTCGGTCAGAATCAAGAATCGGCCAAGGATTGCAGCCACCAGAGGCAATGCCTACCTGATCAATTGTAAAGGAATTTCCACAGTTTTGGCATACCAGATAATTACCATCCTGAACATAGTAGCCTTTGCCAGAGCTGTAGCAAACCTGACAGGCATTAAATGCGGTGCGCAGATTTCCTTTAGAATCCTTTAATGCAACAAGTTCAACCTCAGTCCCATCAAGATCAGCCTTGTAAAAAGATGCTGTCTGTGATAGATCCGCAATCGGAATGGCGAGATAACCATCTTTTTTGATACTGGTAACACTCTCGGCAGAATCAACCGCTGTAGTAGCTATGTCTGAAGCAGTTGTATTTTCAAAAGATGCTGCTTGTGTATCAGCAGATGTAGAGGTACTCTTTACGGACTGGGAGGAGCTGCTGTTGCTGCATCCAGAAATTAAAATCGCCATTGTACCTGTTAGCATACTAATCAAAACAGTATTTTTTATTTTTCTTATCATAATCATTACTCACTTTCTACATAAATTTTTCCAGTAATCATGCCCATCCAGCAGCTATAGGTATAGATACCAGTTTTTGGGGGTGTAAATTCAATTGTATTGTCGCCTTCCTCAAAAATACATTCTGTATCAAAATCTGGCAGCAAAACCTTATAGTTGCAGCCGTTAATGCTGTTTTTTTCGGCGTGAATCGTCCATCCGACAGGAGTTCCTGCTTTAACAGTGATATCTGGATAATGACCAGATTCCAACGTGCTGGAGACATATTGGATGCCATCATTTTCCATGTCTGTATCAGAATCATTCAGATGATTCTGATCAGATATTTTAACGGTAGTTTCGCTATTTACAGAAAAAAGTGTGTTTAACTTGCTGTTTATTCCCGACAGGGCAATACCCTGTGACGTCATCGAAAGTCCCATGACAACAACAAGGATGGAGCCACATTTTAATACTTGTTTTGTAAAGCGTTTGCCAAGACTGGCGACAATCGAGCCGAATCCGAGCATCAGCGGAATGGTACCGAGCGCAAAGAAAAACATCGACAGCGCTCCGGTAAATGGATTGGCAGAGGCTAATGCAACGATCTGCATTGACTGCAGAGGACCACAAGGCATCAGGCCATTAAACAAGCCGATGATAAAAGGTGTTCTGTGCTTGTGGGAAGTTTCTTTTTGCTTGCCTTTTTGAAAAAGTGGCAGAGGAATTCGCAGGTGAAATCGGCGCAGTTCTGGAAAAAGACCGAGCATGTTAATTCCCATCATAACCATCAAGGCACCGGCAAGCAGTTTTAAAAGCCCTTGAAAAAATGACGAAGTTTGCAGCGTTCCTGCCATTCCGGTAAGCGCACCGATGCCTCCGAGTATTCCTCCGATTATCGTGTAAGAAATAATACGTCCAGCATTATAGGTAGCTGCATTTTGAAACATCGCACGAGATATGTTTGCAGATGGCTTAGAACCTTTTTGCAACGTTTGGGACAGATTAATGCCACCGCACATTGCAATGCAGTGAATTGAGGTAATCAAACCGATCACAAATAGCATGCCGTAGCTCATTTGTGCATCCGCTAACGAAGCTGGTGCCAAGTAATTTAAAATACCAAAATGCCGTAAAAGAAAATAAAGAATCACAATGATACCAAGTTCGCGCAAAGTATGACCGACTATCTTTGCGTGCGATGCTTTTTGGATCGAGGCACTATAGCCTAGCTCATCAATTAAGCCTTGAATTTGCTCAAGTGAGATAATAGATGAATCATACAAAACGTCTGCTATTTCAGTCTCATAGCTGACAGCAGTCTGGGCGATTCCAGGCTGTTTTTTTAGAGCATTTTGAATTCGTGTTTGGCAATTGATACAGGTCATTCCATTGATGTATAATTTTGTATGTTCCACTGTTTTGGCCTTTCTTGTAACAAAGATAAAGTTGATTTTGAGAAAAATCAATCAAAGAAAAAGCTGTTATGATAGAAAAGTTACTTTCCATCATAACAGTTTATTTAAACCTACTATAAGGATAGGCTGATTATATATATAGAATCTTATCTTGTCAATAGCCTCGCAGTAGTTCACAAAATTTTCAAATTTGGAAGTTTAGCTCAATTTATCAAAAGAAAATGAAAAAATATGATGACAACGGTTGTATTTGGGGCTATACTATTTGATTTTTTTAATAAAAAGCGCTAAACTAAGCGTAGTCTGACAAAACAGACTAGCTCACTACTAGGGTAAAGCGAACATTCGCAATACGCTTTCGCTACTTGCTCATGACATAATACAGAAAAGAGGACACGATTATGGAACACATTTCGAGAGAGGATGCAGCAGCGCTATTAAAAAAGTACAACAAGGATCCTTTTCATATCCAGCACGCATTTACAATGGAGGCTGTTATGCAATGGTATGCAAAAGAGCTTGGCTATGAGAATGATGCTGAATATTGGGGTATTGTTGGCTTACTTCATGATATTGACTTTGAACTGTATCCAGAAGAGCATTGTCTCAAAGCACCAGAGCTATTAAAAGAAGGTGGTGTAGGTGACGACATTATTCATGCAGTTTGCTCCCACGGCTATGGAATCACTGTAGGCTGCGGAAAGACAATTGACGTAAAACCAGAGCATGAGATGGAGAAAGTTCTTTTTGCTGCTGATGAATTGACAGGCTTGATTTGGGCAGCAGCACTTATGCGCCCTTCTAAGAGTACAAAAGATATGGAATTAAAATCCTTAAAGAAAAAGTATAAAAGTAAGGGTTTTGCCGCAGGCTGTTCCCGCGAAGTTATTGAACGAGGCGCCGATCAGTTAGGCTGGGAACTTGAAAAGCTGCTTACAATGACGCTTCAGGCAATGGCTGACTGTGAAGATGAGATTAATGCGAAAATAGCCGAGTAATTTATTTGAAAGATAGATATGCTGTGTCGGGAGATCAACTTGCTATTTGACTTCATCAATGTTAAAATCAAAGTAAAATAGATGTGGTGTAGCCTCGTGTTTGAGGAACAGCTTTAGAAAGGAGTCTAAAAAGAATGGGAAGATTTGTGAACCCAGACAGTAGTGCGTTTCAGGTTGCTAGCTTTTATAACAAAAAGTGTTTTGGATGAGCTTCGTGATAGTTATCCAGAGATGTTGCCACAAGAGGTAGTTACCATTCCAGATGCACTTTCGCGAGTAAAGGATCGTACAGGACAGAAATTTGTTGTGATTATAGATGAATGGGATGTTATTATACGAGATGGAGCAATAACAGAGTCCATTCAGGATGAATATCTTAATTTTTTGAGAGGAATGTTTAAAGGTGTAGAACCTACAAAGTACATCCAACTGGCATACCTTACAGGTATTTTGCCGATTAAGAAAGAAAAGGCTCAGTCAGCAGTGAATAATCTTGACGAATTTACAATGCTGCAAGCAGATGAACTGGCTCAATACGTTGGTTTTACCGAAGATGAAGTAAAAAAACTCTGCGAAAAGTATAATAGGGATTTTGATAAAGTAAAAAAGTGGTATGATGGTTATTTACTTAATGGGTATCAAGTGTACAATCCGAAAGCAGT
>CAUCWU010000249.1 GCA_958446555.1 uncultured Lachnospiraceae bacterium
CCATGACAGCAAATGTATTTCAGGATGACATCATGAAGGCAATAGAGAGTGGCATGAATGAGCATGTCACAAAGCCAGTCGATATGAAACTTGTGTGTCGCATACTGCAGAAGTGGTTGAAAAAATAGTCTTGTGATTACTGTTTGAATATGATATGATACTGATATACAGGTTCTGTGCAGACAAAAGTCAAACAAAACACAGACAAGAAGGGAGAACCAATGGGATTTTTAACAGGTAAGACAGCCATCATTACAGGAGCAGGACGCGCTGTTTTAAGTGATGGAAGATGCGGTTCCATCGGATACGGAATTGCAACTGCTTATGCAAAAGAGGGAGCAAATCTTGTAATTACAGGACGTAATGTAAAGAAGCTTGAGGACGCAAAGGAAGAATTAGAGCGTCTTTATGGAATCAAGGTTTTGATCATGCAGGCTGATGTCAATGCAGGTGCTGACAATGAGGCAGTTGTAAACAAGGTTGTAGAGGAGACTGTAAAAGAGTTTGGCGGTATTGATGTGTTGATCAACAATGCACAGGCCTCTGCATCAGGTGTTACAATTGCAGATCACACAACTGAGCAGTTCAATCTTGCTATGTACTCTGGTTTGTATGCAGCATTCTACTACATGAAGGCTTGCTATCCGTATCTGAAGGAATCCAAGGGTGCTGTTATCAATTTTGCATCTGGTGCAGGTCTGTTTGGAAATTATGGACAGTGCGCATACGCAGCAGCAAAAGAAGGTATCCGTGGCTTATCTCGTGTAGCTGCTACCGAGTGGGCAAAGGACGGAATCAATGTAAATGTAATCTGCCCACTTGCATGGACTGCACAGTTAGAGCAGTTTGAGAAGGCATATCCAGACGCATTTAAGGCAAATGTAAAGATGCCACCGGCAGGTCATTTTGGTGATGCAGAGCTTGAGATTGGCCGTGTTTGTGTACAGTTAGCATCCCCAGATTTCAAGTATATGAATGGTGAGACTCTTACACTTGAGGGTGGTATGGGTCAGAGACCATAATAAGCGAAAAAATTAGTAATTAAAAGTGCAGCGGCCTAAAAGGTGCTGCACTTTTTTGTAGCCAAAATAAATATTTTATGGTAGAATCAAGTTAATAGTGCAATAAATAAAAATACGTACCAGAAATGATACACAGCGGAGGAAACAGGTATGGAAGCAGAATATCAGCTGACAGCAGAAGAAGCAGAAAAAGAGATGGAACATTTAAGAAAAGTATTTACAATTGTTCGTCTTGTAGATGCAAATGGGATTCAGTGTTTGGCATCAGGAAAGCCTTCATCAAAAAATGAATGTTCCTGTTATTGTTTCTGGGGAAAAAACAAGCCTTGCGAGAATTGTATTTCAGCGATTGCCTTTCGTGATAAGGCAGAAAAGACAAAGCTTGAGTTTTTAGACTCTGTGCTTTATCAGGTGTTTTCAAAATATGTGGAAATTGATGGTGTTCCATATGTAATGGAAATGCTTAAAAAGTTAGATTTAGAGACACTGATTGATAAAAATGAGAGTGATAGGCTTGTAAATCAGATATTTGGTCTTGATGACAGGATATATAGTGATGTTTTAACAGGTGCATATAATAGACGTTATTACGAGGAAAACTTAAAGACATCAGTTAATATACAGGGCGTTGCAATGATCGACATTGATGATTTTAAGATTTATAATGATACGTTTGGTCATTCGGCAGGCGATGCCGCTCTTAAAACAGTTGTAAAACAGATTAGAAGTTGTGTTAGAAGTACAGACAGCATAGTGCGTTATGGAGGCGATGAGTTTTTACTTCTGATTCCAGGAATTGATGAGGATACATTTGTCAAGAAGCTTCGAGAAATTAGAGAGCGCGTATTTTTAGCAGATGTTCCAGGCTATTCAACTATACATCTGTCTGTTAGTGTTGGAGGTTTGTTCTGCTGCAATGAGATGCTTGAAAAGGTAGTGGAAAAGGCAGATCGTCTGATGTATCAGGCAAAAAATCAAAAAAATACAGTAGTAATGGAAAAAGGAATTGTAGACGCCAATGGAAATACAGATCTGGTAAAAAAAGAAAAAGTGCGTCAGCAGATTCTAATCGTAGACGATTCAGAAATGAACAGAGAGATTCTTTCTGATATGCTCGATAATGATTTTAGAATTTTAGAGGCTGAAAACGGTGAGGAATGTCTGCAGCTGATAGATCAGTATGGAACGGGTATTTCTGCTATTCTTTTGGATATTGTTATGCCAAAGATGGATGGCTTTGAAGTGCTTAATGTTATGGAACGTAAGCATTTAATCGAGGATATTCCTGTCATTATGATTTCAAGTGAGGACTCCGATGTGTATGTGCGTCGTGCATATGAGCTTGGCGTATCAGATTATATCAGTCGTCCATTTGATGCAAAGGTTGTCTATCAGCGTGTATTTAATACGATTAAACTCTATGCAAAGCAGCGCAGATTATCTGCACTTATCGGTGATCAAATTTATGAGAAAGAAAAGAACAACCGCATGATGATTACGGTTCTTAGTCATATTGTGGAGTTTAGAAATGGCGAGAGCGGTATGCATGTGCTTCATATAAATCGACTGACAGAAAAGATTCTTGAATGTCTCGTTCAAAAGACAGATCGCTATCACTTAAGCTATTCTGATCGATATTTAATTACAACAGCGTCAGCTTTGCATGATATTGGAAAAATCGGTATTGATGATAAGATTTTAAATAAACCAGGAAAGCTTACAAAAGACGAATTTGAGATCATAAAAACGCATACATTGATCGGTGCGCGAATGCTTGAGGAGATGGAGGTCTATAAAGACGAACCGCTTATAAAGATGGCCTATCAGATTTGCCGCTGGCATCATGAGCGCTATGACGGAAAGGGATACCCAGATGGTTTAAAGGGTGACGATATTCCTATCAGTGCGCAGGTGGTTGCAATTGCTGATGTTTATGATGCACTTGTGAGTGATCGTGTCTATAAAAAAGCATTTTCGCATGAAAAAGCAATGGAAATGATTCTTGCCGGAGAGTGCGGAACCTTCAATCCGCTATTACTCGAATGCTTAACCGACATTCAAGATACATTGCAGGATGAACTGAGCGGGGGGGGTATAACGCAATCTTCTGAGCAAGAAAACTAATTAGATTAGAGAAGCAGCAAAGGAGGCAACTGGCTTGAGAATTGCAATATGCGAGGATGATCCGCTGCATGCACAGCTTCTAGTTAAGATGATTGCACATTGGCAAAAGACAGAGGAAGGTCAAAAGGAAACCGTCAAGACAGAAATCTTTTTGTCGGCTGAACAGCTTTTGTGTAGCAAAGAAGAATCATTTTCATTTGATTTGGCATTTTTGGACATTGGCTTAAAGCAGATGGATGGACTAGAGTTAGCAAGGCATCTTCGAGCAGAAAACGAGCAGATCATACTTGTCTTCACAACAGCAGATGCATTGTCTGCGGCAAAAGGGTATGAGGTCGATGCATTTCGATATTTGGTCAAGCCGCTTCATCTAGAGCAGGTAGAGGAGGTTCTTTCGCAAGTTTGTCAAAAGCTTCAAAAGAGCAAAAAAGATGCATTGGTTGTCATGTATGATGGGAAAATGCATCGAATTTGGAAACAGGATATCCTCTTTTTGGAGGCAAATGGTCATTATGTGGAAATTCATACGCAGGAAAAAGTAGTGCGTGTGCGGGTAAAACTGGATGAGTTTGAAAATCAATTTTCAGGATTAGGATTTTGTCGTTGCCACAGAGCATTTCTTTGCAATTTGTATTATGCAGAGCAAATAGACAGAGATACGATTTGGATGACAAATGGTGTTCAAATTCCAATCAGCAGAAGTAGGCAACGAGAGGTGAACGAGTGCATGATTTCATATTACTTAGGTTGATACAGATCATATTTGGTTGTTTTTTTTCGGCAAGATTTGGTTGGAGCAGCCACAGGGACTATAAAAAGAATTTTGCAAAGAGCGGCATCTGGATGATCTTGTATCTGTGTCTGTTCTCTCTTTCAACGAGATTGTTTTACGATACCAATTTGCAGCTTATCTTTTTAATTGTAAGCAATGAAACCTTGTTGTTTGCAAGTAACTGTATTCAAACATTTCGAAAAAGAGAGAAAGGAAAAGGATGGGAGCAAGAAAAACAGCAAAAATTAGTTGAGCGAGTTGTATTTTCCATTCTAGCGATTATTGCAGTGGCAGTTGCGATTGTCATCTGGATCGGAAGGAATATGGCAGATACGCCGGTTACCTTTTTTAATACGTTGGTCGCAGTCATACTGCTATTGATCAATGTCGGTGTATGGAAGCTTGTTTCTGTATTTGAAAAGTCAAAGAAAGCACAGGAAGAGCTTACCATCCAAAACCAGCTTGCAACAGTTCAAATTGAGAGCCAGCAGGAAATTCGGGCAATGTATGAGCAGATGCGCGCATTAAAACATGATATGAAATCTCATCTGTATACGGTATCT
>CAUCWU010000250.1 GCA_958446555.1 uncultured Lachnospiraceae bacterium
ACTTAAAAAAGCCTGTTTATAAAAACTTGATCAGGTAAAATGAGATAGAGGATAAACGATTATGATGGAAAAAAATGCAAAAATTTATGTAGCAGGTCATCGTGGAATGGTAGGTTCTGCAATCGTAAGAGAATTACAGAGACAGGGTTATACTAACATAGTAACACGTACACATGCTGAACTGGATTTATGTCGTCAGGATGCAGTTGAGGAGTTCTTTGCCGAGGAGAAGCCAGAATATGTATTTCTGGCAGCGGCAAAGGTCGGCGGTATTATTGCCAATCAAGATGCCTTAGCTGATTTTATGTATCAGAACATGATCTTAGAGATGAATGTCATTCATTCCGCATGGAAAAATGGCTGTAAGAAGCTGGAGTTTTTGGGATCTTCCTGTATCTATCCGCGTATGGCACCACAGCCAATGAAGGAAAGTTGCCTTCTTACCTCTGAATTAGAGAAGACCAATGAGGCCTATGCACTTGCAAAAATCTCTGGATTAAAATATTGTGAGTTTTTAAATCGCCAGTACCACACCGACTATATCAGTGTAATGCCGACGAACCTGTATGGACCAAATGACAACTATCATCCAACTCACAGCCATGTACTTCCAGCTCTGATTCGTCGTTTCCACGAGGCAAAGGTAAATGGTCTTGAAGAAGTAACTTGTTGGGGAGATGGTTCACCGCTTCGCGAGTTTTTATATGTCGATGATTTGGCAAACCTGTGTGTATTCTTGATGAACAATTATAGCGGAGATGAGACAGTCAATGCCGGAACAGGAAAGGAATTGACAATCAAGGAACTGACCGAGCTCGTAGCAAAGGTTATCGGATATACTGGAAAGATCAATTGGGACACGACAAAGCCAAATGGTACACCGAGAAAGCTTCTTGACGTATCAAAAGCAACCAATCTTGGATGGACTTACAAGACAGAACTTGAAGAGGGCATTCGTTTGTCCTATGAAGACTTTTTAAATAACCCGATGAGGGCTGAACGATAACGAAATGGAAGGAGGCCGTTACCCGAATCTGGGCAGCGGCCTTTTTTGTACAAACATGAATAGGAGAAAGAGAAAAATGAACATTGTATTATTATCTGGCGGATCAGGACAGCGTCTGTGGCCACTTTCAAATGATATTCGTTCAAAACAATTTATTAAAATTTTTCATGGAGAAGATGGAATGCTTGAATCTATGGTTCAGAGAGTATACCGTCAGATTCGTTTGGTGGACCCGAATGCCAATGTAACAATTGCAACATCAAAATCGCAGGTATCGGCAATTCACAACCAGTTAGGTGAAGATGTAGGTATTAGCGTCGAACCATGCAGAAGAGATACGTTTCCGGCAATTGCATTAGCAGCAGCCTATTTAAGAGACAAAAAGCATTTTACTTTAGATGAGGCAATTGTCATTTGTCCGGTTGACCCATATGTAGATAATGACTATTTTGAAGCATTAGAGGAGCTTGGAAAACGAGCAACCCAAAGCGAGGCCAATTTGGTGTTGATGGGAATTGAGCCAACCTATCCGAGTGCAAAATATGGCTATATTATTCCAGAGTCAAGAGAAAACATCAGCTCAGTATCCATGTTTAAAGAGAAACCAACAGAGGATGTTGCACAGTCTTATATTGCACAGGGAGCACTTTGGAATGGTGGTGTGTTTGCACTTCGTTTGGGCTATGTGTTAGAGAGAGCGCATCAGCTGATTGATTTTACCGACTATCAGGATCTGTTTGATAAATATGAAACATTGCAGAAAATTAGTTTCGATTACGCAGTTGTTGAGCATGAAGAAAAAATTGAAGTAATGCGTTTTTCTGGAATGTGGAAGGATCTTGGAACTTGGAATACACTTACCGAGGCAATGGATAGCAGAAATGTTGGACAGGCATTGTTTAGTGAGACTTGTGAGAATGTACATGTGGTAAATGAACTGAATCTTCCCGTTCTCTGTATGGGCTTAAAGGATGTCGTTGTATCAGCAAGTCCAGACGGTATACTGGTCTCCGACAAAAAACAGTCAAGTTATATCAAGCCTCTTGTCAATACATTGGATCATAGAGTTATGTTTGCAGAGAAATCTTGGGGAAGCTTTCGCGTGCTAGATGTTGAGAAAGAAAGCTTAACAATCAAAGTTACACTAAATCCAAATCATCGAATGAATTATCACAGTCATGAGTTTCGCGATGAGGTTTGGACGGTGGTTTCAGGAACAGGTCGTGTGATCTTAGATGAGAAAGAGCAGACGGTAAAGCCGGGAGATGTAATCGAGATGAAGGCAGGATGTCGCCATACGATCATTGCTGATACAGAATTAAAGGTGATTGAGGTTCAGATCGGCAAAGATATCAGTGTTTTGGATAAAATTAAATACTGAAGTTCCTGTTTTTGATGGACGATTGTGAAAAAATGATTTATAATGAGGGAAAAACAATAGGCGAAAGGAAAAGATAGAATGTCACACAAAACGTTATTTTTACAGCAGTCTTATGAGGATTGCACAAGGCAATATATGGAAGTGCTGAATACTCAGAAAATGCCGCTCTGGGATTATGTAATCCTAACGGCATCGAATGAGTCACAGGCACAATCCTACCGTATGCAGATTCAGTATCGATTAGAGCATGGAATGCTTCCAAAGTCCATTCACTATGCGGTTCTTCCTGACCCAGATGGAAAGCGAGTAGGAAGCGGCGGTGCCACATTAAATGTGCTGCGTTACATCTATGAGGATGCAGGAAGCTTTGATGACAAGCGAATCCTTGTCATTCATTCAGGAGGAGATAGCAAGCGTGTGCCCCAGTATTCAGCATGCGGAAAGTTGTTTTCACCAGTTCCACGTCTGCTTCCGAACGGAAGAAGATCCACTTTATTTGATGAGTTTATGATTTCAATGTGCGGTGTGGCTGCACGCATCCGTACTGGAATGTTGGTATGTTCTGGTGATGTACTTCTCTTATTTAATCCACTCCAGATTGATTTTTATGGAAGCGGAGCGGCGGCACTTTCAATCAAAGAACCGGCAGAAATTGGGAAAAATCACGGCGTATATCGAGTAGACAAGAATGGAAATGTAGGTGGATTTTTACATAAAAAGACAGTAGAACAGCTTCATGGGCTTGGAGCAACGGATGTACATGGAAATGTCGACATTGATACAGGTGCAGTTATTATGGATACAGAACTATTAAAGTCATTGTATCAATTGGTCGATACGCCAGAGAACTTTGATGCTTATGTAAATGAGAAGACAAGACTTTCTTTCTATGCAGACTTTTTGTATCCGCTTGCATCGGAATCTACGTTAGAGCAGTACTATAAGGAGACACCAGAGGGAGACTTCACACCAGAGCTTCACGAGTGCCGTACCAAATTGTGGGAAGTGCTTCATCCATTCCACATGAAACTAATTCGTATGTCGCCAGCAGCATTTATTCACTTTGGAACAACAAGAGAGCTTCGCTATCTGATGACAGAGGGCATGGAGCAATTTGTCTATCTTGGATGGAGCAGCTTTGTGAATACCAATAGTACCAATATGCGAAACGGCTACGCAGCTGGTAACAGTTATATTAGCAAACGTGCAAAGATCGGAAAAGGCAGTTACATAGAGGATAGCTATGTGCACCATGGAACTGTGATTGGGGCAAATTGTGTTGTATCTGGCGTTACTTTAGATGGTCAGACAATTCCAGATGGAGCAGTCATTCACGGACTAAAGCTTGGCGAAGAGCAGTTTGTTGCTCGTATGTATGATGTCAATGACAATCCAAAAGAATACAAATTGTTTGGAAACGAATTAACAGAGCCACTTTGGACAGCTAAGATCTATCCAATTAGAAAAACGATGAGAGAAGCGGTGGACGCAACTCTTGAAGCGTATGCACAGGGTTTTCCAGTAAATGAGGCATTTGTTTCACTGAAGGATTCCTTCAATATGGCAGATGTGACAGCTATTCTTCCATGGCAGGATAAGCTTGATGATAAGGTACGTGTGGAATCATTGCTTGAGGCAATTGACAATAAGACTGATTTGAAGAGGGCATTTGAAGCTTGTGGTAATAGCATTTCACCCAGAGTAGAGCGGTTGCTTTTAAGAGAGGCAGAGCGACTAGACAGTCGTGATTTGGAGCAGTTTAGTCGAAAGATTCGTATTTACTATATGCTATCACTGGTAAAAGAATCGTATATGGATCAGTGCTTTGACACGATTGGAAGTGCAGTGTTGGATACAGCAGTGGCAGGTCTTAGCTGTAGTAAGGATACAGTACTGACAGAGGATGAGGCGATTGTACGTCTTCCAGTTCGTGTTAACTGGGGCGGCGGCTGGAGTGATACACCTCCGTATTGTATGGAGCATGGTGGAACGGTTTTAAATGCAGCAGTGTTGTTAGATGGAAATTATCCGATTGAAGCGATTGCACGAAAGATTAAAGGAAATAGAATTGTCCTTGCAAGTGCAGACAGCGGA
>CAUCWU010000251.1 GCA_958446555.1 uncultured Lachnospiraceae bacterium
CGTTTTTAATAAAAAGGATTAATATAATAAGAAAGGATGCGCTATGAATTTGAATTTACCAAAATTTGCGCCGCAAAAGACGCATTCAAAGCGAACATGGAAAGATCGCTTGCCGTATCTTCTGGCATTCTTTATCCCAGTTCTTTCCATGATTATGATCTTCATTGGAAAAGAAATTTACCCGTTCGGTGACCGCTCTTTTTTGAGAACCGACCTGTATCACCAGTATGCACCATTCTTTCAAGAGTTGAAGGATAAACTCTCAAATGGTGAAAGCTTATTCTACACCTGGGATATTGGCCTTGGAACCAACTTTATGGCAATCTTTGCCTACTATCTTTCCAGCCCGCTAAACTGGTTTTTATTTCTTTGTCCAAGCTCGCTTGTCATTGAGTTTATCACCTACGGTATTGTTTTAAAGATGGCTCTTTCAAGTCTTACTATGACTGTGTATTTAAATCGCCACAATCACACAAACAGCATTGCCGCTGCATTCTTTGGCATCTTCTACGGATTAAGTGGTTATATGGCAGCCTACAGCTGGAATATCATGTGGCTTGACTGCATGGTGCTTCTTCCAGTGATTTTCCTTGGTCTAGAGCGTTTAATTAAGGAAGACAAATGTTACTTGTACTGCATCAGCCTAGGACTTGCAATTCTTTCCAATTATTATATTGCAATCATGATTTGTATTACACTTGTAATCTATTTTGTTATCTGCATGATTCTGACAAATGGAAAGAACATCAACTATCCAAAAAAGATTTTAAACTTTGCTCTGTTCTCTCTTTTGGCAGGCGGCCTTGCAGGTGTGGTTCTTCTTCCTGAGATTGCAGCTCTCTCATACACAGCTTCTGGCAACTTCAGTTTTCCAAAAGACTGGTCCTCGTACTTTTCCATGTATGATATGATTGCTCGTCATCTGGTAAATGTAGAGGTTGAAATTGGATTAAAACACTGGCCAAACATCTACTGTGGTGTCGGCATTTTATTGTTTGTTCCTCTATATTTTATGAACGACAAAATTTCCTTTAAGGAAAAAATTTCGTATCTGTGCCTGATCATTTTCTTCTATTTGAGTTTTAGCACAAATGTGTTAAACTTTATCTGGCACGGATTCCATTATCCAAATTCACTGCCAGCTCGTCAGTCCTTCATCTATATTTTGTTCTTGCTGTCGATGGGCTACAAGGGCTTTTTAGGACTGAAGGATCGACCAAAGAAACAATATCTTGGCGTACTTTTGGGTGTTGTTGCCTTTATCATCTTAGCTGAAAAGCTTGAGGATAGCTACACTGGAACTGGAGACGGACAGTATTATCTGTTCTCTTCCTTCTATTTAAGTATTCTCTTTGTGATGCTCTATGGCATTTTGATTCATCTTTACCGCATAAAAGGCAAGAACTGGCGTATGCCACTTGCTGTTGTGACGTTAATCATCATCACAGTTGAATCCACAATCAATATGTCCTATACTAGTGTCACCACAGTTGGAAGAACTACCTACAAAGAATACGATGCAAATGTGCGGACACTGACAGCCGCTGCCGCAGCCGATGACGACACGGTATTTTACCGAACGGAAAAGGTCAACAATCGTACCAAAAACGATGGTGCATGGCTAGACTATCCATCTGCCTCGATCTTTTCTTCTACAGCATATGCCCATTTGACTTCCTTCTATAAAAAGATTGGTCTGGAGTCTTCGACAAATGCCTACGGCACTGCCGGTTCCACTCCTGCATCCAATATGCTTCTTGGTATTCGCTACTCAATCTACACCGACAACGATCCAAAGCCAGCTGATACTGAGCTTAGAAGCTTTTATCAGAGTACCGATAATGTAGACTTATACAAAAATACCTATGCACTTCCGCTCGGATTTTTGGTTTCTGATTCACTTGAGACCGATTGGGATTTGAATGCAGATGATCCTGGCATCAACTGGAACAATCTCGTCCGCTCTCTTGGCGTTGACGAAGATCTATTTGTTCCACTAGCAGTGGATAACAACGGTACAACAAATGTCAGTGTCACGACAACTGAGGGTGGTTACTACAGTTTCTACTCTGCAAAGTCTGGTCCTTCCAAGCTTCGCATTAGCTATGGCGGCACGTCAAAAACTTTTGACAATTTGAGCCGAAGCTATTTTATGTCGTTCGACTATCAGACAGATGGCACAACCTTTACCGTCACCAATGATGATTCCTCTAGCACAAGCATCATTAATTTGTCCGCTTATCGTTTAAATGAAGATGTGTTAAAACAGCTCTATGAGATTCTAGATGAATCACCGATGGAAGTTACTGCCTATACCAGTACCAGCGTAGATGCTACGATTAATGCTTCCTCTGATGGACGAGTTGTCACAACGATTCCTTATGATGCCGGATGGACAGTTACTGTCGATGGAAATACAGTTGATATGACTGGTTTCAAAGATACCTTCGTCTCCTTTGAGGTTTCTGCTGGTACCCACACAATTCATCTTGACTACACACCGGATGGCTTCTATCTTGGTCTTGCGATCACATTGATTTGCATCATCCTTCTGATTATGATTGCCGCACTGATTCATCTTTGGAAAAAAAATCAGGCTGAGATGGTTGCTCAGGATGAGTCAGAGGAAGACGAATTGCCTGTCGCAACTTTCCTTAATGATGTTTCAAACGGCACGAATGAGGCAATTTCTGATGATACCGATTCCCATTCAGATACAGATGATTCTGACTTTGAGGAAGATGCCGACTTCGATGAGGAATATGAGGACAGCTCTGATATCCATGATGACGAAATTCTTGAAGATGACGAAATTCTTGAAGACATCGAAGTTGTTGGAAAAAACGAAGATGCAGATATAGAAGACATCGAAGACATGGATGAGAATCAGCCTAAAGAAAATGAGTTTGAAGACGATGCATTTAAGCCTTCTAGCTTAGATAACATTGAGCTTGATTTGACCTTCAGCCGCAAAAAAGCACTGAAAGAAAAGAAAAAAAACAAGGGCAAATAATACTGCCGGAAAAGAGGAATGATTATGAAATTATGGGGTGGACGCTTCACCAAAGAAACCAATGAACTTGTAAACCGTTTTAATGCATCTCTTCCATTTGACTGTCGCTTCTATGCGCAGGATATCCGCGGCAGCATCGCTCATGTAACAATGCTTGCCAAGTCTGGTATCCTGACAAATGACGAGAGAGACCAGATTATTGCAGGTCTAAAGAGCATTCGCGCTGATATTGATAACGGTACCCTCACTTTTGACGATGGCAGTGAGGACATCCACAGTTTCGTTGAGGCTCATTTGATTGAGCGCATCGGTGAGGCTGGAAAGAAGCTTCACACTGGTCGAAGCAGAAACGATCAGGTTGCACTGGATATGAAGCTTTATACCAGAGATGAGCTAGATGAGACTGACGCACTGTTAAAGACACTTCTTGAGGAGCTTCTCAGTGTGATGAAGGACAACTTAGATACCTTTATGCCAGGTTTTACCCATCTGCAGAAGGCGCAGCCAATCACACTGGCTCACCATTTTGGTGCATACTTTGAGATGTTTCGTCGTGACCGCAGCCGCTTAAGCGATATTCGTCGCCGCATGAATACCTGCCCACTTGGCGCAGGTGCACTTGCTGGAACCACCTATCCACTTGACCGCGAGTATACTGCTTCTCTTCTTAATTTTGACTGTGCAACCGCAAACAGTATGGATTCGGTTTCTGACCGCGATTACTTAATTGAATACTTAGATGCTCTGTCCATCATTATGATGCATCTTTCCCGCTTCTGCGAGGAGATCATCACTTGGAACACAAACGAGTACCAGTTTGTTGAAATTGATGATTCCTACAGCACCGGCTCTAGTATCATGCCGCAGAAGAAGAACCCAGATATCGCTGAATTAATCCGAGGAAAGACAGGACGTGTCTACGGTGCTCTTGTATCTCTTCTGACTACAATGAAGGGACTTCCTCTTGCCTACAATAAGGATATGCAGGAAGACAAGGAAATGGCATTTGATGCATTTGACACAGTTAAGGGCTGCATTAGCTTATTTACTGGCATGATTGCTTCTATGACCTTCCGCAAGGACCGCATGGAGGCAAGCGCTAAAAATGGCTTCACCAATGCAACCGATGCTGCTGACTATCTGGTAAATCACGGTGTTGCATTCCGCGATGCACATGGCATTGTTGGACAACTTGTACTGTTATGCATCGACAAAAACTGCTCACTGGATGAGCTTTCACTGGAAGATTATCGCTCCATTAGCCCGGTATTTGACGAGGATATCTACGAGGCAATCAGCATGAAGGCCTGCGTAGAAAAACGTCTCACGAAGGGTGCTCCAAGCCGTACCTCTATGGAGGCACAGATTGCTTCCTGTGAGGAGTATCTCTCCAAGAACTAAATAAATAACGAAAAAGGGACGGGAACCAACGGGGACGGGTACAAGTGGCACATCTTTGTGTGCCAC
>CAUCWU010000252.1 GCA_958446555.1 uncultured Lachnospiraceae bacterium
GAAAAAGGATAGCTTATAATCGCTTTATTTTAGATTAGTAGTAGATTATTACAGTAATGCGGCGTGCTAAGCGTAGACAGCGAGGTAGTAGGGATAGCTAAGAGTGGAAAGTTCCATGAAAAAACGGCGATTATGGAGATTGTGCAGGGAACATTAATTTGATAGCTTTTTTCGATACTGAGAAGGTGTCATATTTATTAACTGAATAAATGCTCGATTATAATAGCTGATATTGTTGAAACCGTGGGAGGTTGCAATATCAGTTATTTTTTTGTCGGTACATATTAGGTCATTGCAACTTTGCAAAATGCGATAGCGCACGAGATAATGAAACGGTGTCATTCCGGTCAACTGTTTGAAAATTCGACAAAATTGCCCTTTGCTTAGGTGAACAGAAAAAGCAAGTTCTTCTAGGCTGACCTCTTGTTGATAATTTTGTTGTATATAGGAAAGAGCAGGAGCCAATTGAGCAGAAAGTGTTTGAAGCGATTTTTCTACACCAATTTTTGAAATGTGATTTTGATAGAGCACGTCCCACATTAATAATGCAAGTCCTCGAATATGCAATTCATTTTGATTTTCTTCAAAGAAAATTTGGTGCAAGAAATCTAGAATCATTTTCTGCCAGGAGATGGATTCATGAAGGACAGTGGCAAATTGTAAATTATTGTGCATTACAGGAAGAATGTAGGTATTATAGGAAGTCGTGTCAAATGAGGAGATTAAAAAGCTAGAGGAAAATACAAAGGCAAAGAATGAGACTGGTGTATTTCCAGTATTTTTCGCAGTATGTAATAGTTCAGCTGGAATAAAAATGCCCTCTTTTGCATGGAGAAGAAAGGTTTGATTTTCAATTTGAAAGAGAAGTTCCCCCTCAACAAGATACAGGTATTCCATCTCACTATGCCAGTGTAGATATAGAGCAGGTGCCATGTCGATTGGTGCATAGGTATAATGAATCGAATAGGGAGCAGATTTGGTTGTGTGTACAATTTGTTCCTGCAGTTTGTTGTCCAGATAGGGATTCATAAAGACCTCCTAAAATTAGCTTTTTTTCGTAAAAAAGCATAGCATGTCTTTTGAGAGACGTCAATATAGTGTTAGATTTTGGTAAAAAAAGAAAAGCATTTAGAAAATCAACATGATAAACTGGCAATCAGAATGAGACAGAAAATTAACTTGAGGAGGAAAATGATATGCCAAAGTTAAAAGTGTTTACAAAGAAACCTACAGGAGAGAAGTATCCAAACTCAATTGCAGGAAGCATTCATTTTGCTTTTTGTGAGGATGGTGAAACATATACAGAATTAAATTCTGGATATGGAATATTGTTTGCAAAGGCATCAATTCGCCAGAATAATACAATTGATGCAAGGACATTGAAAAATCCGCGTATTTATTATGCAGAAGAGGAATACTTGATTTTTGCTGATGAGCAGAAGGAGGATGGAACTCCCATAACAGATGATTTTGTACTTTTGTTTCGAACAAAGGATTTTGTGGATTTCGAGGATGAGCAGAAGGTTTTGAAAAAGAAATTTGAAAAAGAGCTTTCAAAAGCTGCATCAGAGATTAGCATTTCAGACGAAAAATTAAAGAGAGTGAAGAATCGTTGGCTTCCACTATATCAAGTGAAAACAGAAAAACTAGATTCTGGGAAGGCAGTTATCACATATTCAGATGGTTCTACTGAGATAAAAAAAGTGAACCTCAGTACTGGACAAATTATAAAAGAACCAATTGTGTTTCCTATGGCTGTGGGACTGGCAGATCCAGTTGTTTTTCATTGGAAAGGCTCTTGGTATTTCATTGCAACCAATGACAATGTAAATGATATAGGACTGTTTGTGAGAAAAGCAGATTCGGTGAAGGGTCTGTTTGCAGAGAATGTTGAGACAAACTGTATTTTGGATTATAGTGAAGAAAAGAACCTAATTCAGACCTTTTGGGCACCTGAATTTCATCTGATTGGCGGAGAACTTTATCTTTTATTTGCGGTTAGCGGCAAAGAGTGGTCGCCTCAGTGCCATATGATGAAGCTAAAAAAGAATGGCGACATTCTGAAAAGTGAGGATTGGGAAGAGCCTGTACGCGTATGCAAAAAGGATGGAAGCTATTTGACTGAGGATGGAATCACTTTGGATATGACATATTTTAAGATCAACAATATTTCGTATGTTGTCTGGTCGTATCGCTATGGAATCAATTCCCCGTTGGATACTGGCTCTATGCTCTATATTGCAACGATAGATGAGACAAAACCTTGGTTTTTGACAAGTGATCCAGTGCTATTATCGAGACCTCTTTTTGGATGGGAAAATACAGCAGGAACGATCAATAATGAAGGTCCGTATCCGCTGATGTTAGGCGAAAAACTATATTTGGCGTTTTCGGGAGGATCAGCTAACGGCTATTCTTATGCAATTGGCTATCTTGTGACCAATACAAAGGCTGATTTGCTTAACACAGAAAATTGGAAAAAAGAGCCGGCTCCAGTGTTATGCTCCACCTTTATCCCTGGAATAGAGGGACCAGGTCACAATTCGTTTTTCTATAATGAGGATGGGAAACTCATTGTGACTTATCACGCTCAGGAAACAGAAAACTATCATACACGCTGTACCACGATGCATCAAGTGCATATAGGAATAGACGGATTTCCTTTCTTAAATGTATCACCAGGTGAAAAAAGTGCCTGTCCCCGGCAAAAAAACTACTTTTGTAAATTTAGCGGATTCAGAAGCACGGCTGACAGCAGAACTGGTTACAGAAGTCTTTAACATAAAAAATAGTGGAATGCGAGTATATAAGAGTGCTTTGCGCTTTGAAGAATTAAATAGAGAAATGAATAAACTCTACGACGCTTTGGATGAGCTGGCACAAAATCCGAAGTCTCGATTTGCTTTTAAAAAATTGCAGGCATTAATCAGAAAAGAATCAAGATTTGCTGCTTTTAAGAGATGCTACATTCGAGAGAATGAGATAAAATATATAGAGTATCTGTAGATTCAAATGAATATGCCATAGGGACAGAAAAAGGGCCGGCGCCCTGTCCCAGTGGTTCAAATTTCTTGCAGAAACATCTTGCCGGCTAGTGACAGCTCACGATCTTTTCGAACAAGAAATACACTTGTGATATACATTCCAACATCATTAATTGGTCGCACGATCATATCAGTTGTTTTTGAGGCATCAGCGTCCGAGTAAGGAATGAGAGCAATTGTATCAAATGTTCGTGCCCATTCTATAGCAGTTTCGTTGATTGATGTGATAATTGCTACATTCGGTGCAACGGCATGCTGACCGAATACGGTATAAATAATATTAGAAATATCAAAAGGAATAGCAAGTGGGTATCCTGAAAATTCAGTTATTTCTATTGGCGTATTTTTTCTCGCAAGTGGGTGATTTTGGGGAATAACGGCTAGTATATCATCCTTTTCGTATGGAAAAGTGTCAAGTGCACCATATTGGGGAATGCTTGCACGGACAAGACCAATTTCAGTAATGCCATTCAAAACATTTGGAACGACAAAGTCACTGGCGATTTCATATACATCATAGTTAATATCTGGGTGTTTACGAACAAAATTTTCAAATAATTTATGAATATAATGAATGGAATTTCCAGCAGGAATGGATATTTTTAATTGTTCCCGATAGCTAGTCTGCTGACAGAGCAGGGAAGTACTGATACTGTTTTCGATACGGCAAATCTCGCGTGCTTTAGTGTAAAATATACGACCTGCTTCTGTCAGTTCTATTCCGCGGCTGTTGCGATTGATAAGCTTTGCACCATAGGTCTGTTCAATATTTTTTAGCTGATTACTTAAAGAGGGCTGAGCAATTAATAAGTGTTTGGAAGCAGCTAGAATGCTTCCGCAGTCAACTATAGCGACAAAATTTTGATATGATTCCAGTGTCATGGTGTCTCCTTTTTGATATATAATAAAAATATTATAGTTCATAAGTAAAATTAGTAATATCATTATATTTCCCTTTCGCTTATAATACAAGTGTTTTTACTCAAAAAAGAGCAGCATGTGAACATGCAGAAAGAGGGAATTATGACAAACATCTTAACAGACATTCTGTCGGTTATAGGAGTTGTCCTGAATGGACTGCCACAGGGATTGCTGGCACTTACATTTGGATTTGCTTCCATTCCAACAGCAATGGCATTCTTCATTGGGGCAATCGGAAACACAGTCACACAGAGTGTGGCACCGATTTCATTCCAGGCAGAGACAATTACTTATGCTGGAAGTGCAGGAAAAACTCGATCAGAGCGTTGTACAATGATTTTCTTTGGCGCTGTTGTCATGGCATTGATAGGCGCCTTTGGTTTATTGACAAAAATCGTTGATTTTGTTGGCGAGGACATTGCATTTGGTATGATGGCCGGTGTTGGAATCATCTTAACAAAAGCAGCGATGGATATGATTAAGAAAGATAGATTAGCAGGCGGTGTATCGTTGGT
>CAUCWU010000253.1 GCA_958446555.1 uncultured Lachnospiraceae bacterium
GTACAATTCAGGCAACACCATATACAACATCATCTTCCTATGCAAGCTTTCCAAATTTGGGAATTGCATTCCGTATTGATACGTATACATTGGATGGTCAGACATGGCCGTATTATCCGCAATAATGTCTACGAATTACTTTGTTGATCTGGAAACGATGTGATTTTAGTTACCATAATTATTTTACACATGCGCCACTTATTTAAGGGGCGCATGTTCTATGTAAGAGGAAAGGAAGGGTATGCGAACAGGAAGATATTCATATAATGCACAGCAAAGAAGCATCCTAAGACCAATCAAAAAGGTTCAAAAACTGGCAGAGGGCTTTGATGAAAATTATGACTGTGCAATTATTAATCTTGAAAGTAAAAGTGCAAGTGTAATTGCATCCAGTTCTGTAATGGAGATTACGACAAGACAAGAGCTTTTGGTCGCATTTTACCGGGCATGCAACACGATTTTTGCACAGAATGGAACTCCTAGATTAGTCAATGTCTCTTTTGTCTGGCCGACAGACAGTGAGGAAACATTTATGGCAGAGCTTACCGGATATCTGGCAGAGTTATGCAAATGTGAACAGATTGAACTCGGATCAGTGACGGCAAGTGTCAGCAGCTTTGTTCAAAAAGGCTTTGTGATGATGTCGGTAGTTGGCTTTGTAGATCAAGTAGATGCAGATTTCAAGCTAAATGCAGAGAAAAGTCAAAGTGCAAAGAAAAATCAGAATGTAGAAAAAGAGCAAAATTCAGAGAAGAAAAAAACGCTTGCAGGAAGCACACTTTGTATTGCCGGACATGCAGGAATGGCAGGCATTGGTTTACTTGCCTCGGCTGGTGAGGAAGCACTGACCAAACAGTATACGCAGAGCTTCATCCGCCAAGCACAGACGTTTTTGGATGAGCTTAGTCTTCGCCCAATCAAGGAAGCACTTGAGGAAATTCAGACAACAATCTATCCGATTCAGGAGGGCGGTGTGCTGACAGCACTTTGGAATTTCGCTGATGGCATTGGTGTCGGTCTTGATGTTGATATGAAGAAAATTCCAATTCGCCAAGAGTCAGTCGAGATCAGCGAATTCTATGGCATCAATCCATATCAGCTACTAGGCGATGGTGCTTGTCTGATCGCAACAAGAGAGCCAGAAAAGGTATGTGCAGCGTTGGCGCAGGAAGGAATTAAAAGTCAGGCAATCGGACAGATCACCGATCAGAATGCGAAGATTATCAGAAGAGATGACGAGGTTCGCTATCTGGATAAACCAGCACAGGATGAGTTTGAGAGAAGAAAGAACGAGTAAGGTCATGAGTCATCATAGAATTGAAATGATGATAAGATAGTGAGTAAAAAATCAAAAGATAGGAAGGATAAAACAGACATGAACGTAGTATTATTAGAGCCGGAGATTCCGGCAAATACAGGAAATATTGGAAGAACCTGCGTAGCGACAGGAACCACACTTCATTTGATTAAGCCACTTGGTTTTTCACTCGATGAGAAAGCATTAAAAAGAGCAGGTCTTGATTACTGGCAGCATCTTGATGTGCGCGTTTATGAAAATTTCAATGATTTTCTCGAGAAGAATCCAGATGCATCTAAAAAGCTGTATTTAGCAACAACAAAAGGACATCACGTATATAGTGATGCCCAGTATGATGAGGATGCGTATCTGATGTTTGGAAAGGAGAGTGCTGGCATCCCGGAAGAGATTTTGCTTGACTATGAGGATCAGTGCTTCCGAATTCCGATGAATCCGCAGATTCGCTCGCTCAATCTTTCCAATTCAGTTGCAATCGTTTTATATGAGGCACTTCGCCAGAACAATTTTGCCAGTATGCAGCTAAATGGTGAACTTCATCGTCTGCACTGGAATCATCCAAACGAGTAAAAAATTATTCACTTTTTGCAGGTTTTGTCTGAAATTTGTAGCCGACTCCCCATACGGTAGCGATAGACCAGCTGTTTTTGCCTGGAAGCTTTGCGCGCAGGCGTTTAACATGGACATCTACCGTGCGGGTATCGCCTACATACTCGTAGCCCCACACATGATCAAGAAGCTGTTCTCTTGTAAACACTTGATTTGGTGAGGAGGCTAAAAAATATAAAAGCTCTAGTTCGCGCGGAGGCATTTCAATTGTAGCACCGCGGTAGCTGACCGAATAATTGGTCAGATTGATAACAAGGCCAGGGAATGTAATACATTTGGCTGCAGAATCGTTATCAGACGAGGCAGGCACACCGGACAGTGCAGAGAAATTTGGCATTGCCGAGTGGGTGCGGCGAACGATTGCGTGGATGCGCGCAAGTAGCTCACGCGCATCGAAATTCTTTGTCATAAAATCATCGCAGCCAATTTCAAGTGCGAGTACCTTATCAACGATATTGTCATCGTTTGACAGCATTAAAATCGGTATATTGCATGCATTGTGAAACTCACGGCACAGATCTAAACTGTTTAGTGAAGTGATCTGTCGATCTAGCAGTAAAATATGTGGCTGAAAAGAGAGTAGATTTTTTCGGGCATCGGTTCGGCTTGATACCGTGACGGTTTCATATGCATTTTCAGTCAGACAGGAAGTGAGCTTGTTCATCATCTCCTCATCCTGACTGACAATTAAAACGCGAATAATATCAACTTCCTGATTTATCATAATTCTTTATTCCCCTCTCTTTTCCTTATTTAAATGTAACAATGGTAACACCACTGTCGCCCTCACCAAACTCCCCTAAATGGAAGGACTTTACATATTTGAGTTTCTTTAAGTGCTGATGAACTCCATTTCGAAGAGCACCAGTTCCGCGTCCGTGTACGACACGAACCTTTTCAAGATGTGCCAGATAAGCATCATCGAGATATTTGTCGAGTTCTGGAATTGCCTCATCAACTGTTTTTCCAATCAGATTGATTTCAGGAGAAACAGTGGCAGATTTTGACATACGAATCTTGCCGCTTCCATTGCCCTTTTGTTTTGTGCGCATTGCAGGTACGCCATCACCAGAAATAGTCTGCTCATCAATCAGCTCCAAATCATTAATGTTGACCTGAGAACGAAGAATACCCATCTGGACAAATAAATCTCCTCTTGCATTTGGAAGAGAACTTACAATGCCACGAAGATTAAGTGAAACTACCTTAACGGCATCACCAAGCTTAAGCTTTTTTGCGTCTGGCTTTTTAGATGGAGAAGCCTTTGGCTGTGAAATCTGTGCCTTTGATGCTGTCTTGTCAAGCTTAGTACGAAGCTTAGTACGCTCTTCCTCAAGAAGACGGCTAACCTCGCCTCCATCAGTCTTTTTGTTGATAATTCGTATAGTTTCATCGGCGTAATCCTTGGCATCTTGAAGAACCTTACGTGCTTTTTCGTTGGCATCCTGTAAGATTTTTGCCTTTTGCTGCTCAAGCTTTTCTTTCTGGGCAGAAAGCTGCTTTTTAAGAGACTCCATTTCTTCCTTGTAGGCAGCAATTTGTTCTTTATCTTGCTCCATTTGAACACGTGAAGCCTCAAGATTAGAGATTACATCCTCAAAGCTCTCATCCTGACTGTCGATATGCTTTTTAGCATCGTCAATAATAAATTCTGGAAGACCAAGCTTTCTTGAAATTGCAAAAGCGTTACTCTTTCCTGGAATGCCGACTAACAGACGATATGTCGGACGAAGTGTTTCCACGTTAAATTCACAGCTGGCATTTTCGACACCAGGAGTGGAAAGAGCAAAAAGCTTTAATTCGCTGTAATGTGTAGTGGCCATTGTGCGAACCTTCATGTTGTGAAGGAAGGATAAAATTGCCATTGCAAGTGCGGCGCCCTCAACAGGGTCGGTACCAGCACCAAGCTCATCAAACAGAACCAGAGAATCCTTATCAGCCTTGTCTAAGAATTTAACGGTGTTTGTCATATGAGATGAGAATGTACTTAAATTCTGCTCAATGCTCTGCTCATCGCCAATGTCTGCGTAAACCTCAGTAAAGACGCTTAGAGTTGTTCCCTCAGCAGCCGGTACGTGAAGTCCGGCAAGACCCATAAGTGTCAGAAGACCAACTGTCTTTAATGAAACAGTCTTACCACCAGTATTTGGTCCGGTAACGATCAGAAGATCAAAGTTCTCACCGAGCGTAAGTGTAATAGGTACAACGCGGTGCGGATCAAGAAGTGGATGACGCGCATTTTTCAGACGGATGATGCCATCTTTATTTAATCTTGGCTCACAGCCGCGGTAATGGCGGGAGAGAGCAGCCTTTGCAAAGATAAAATCAAGATCTCCGATAAGTTCAAGATCAAGTGTCAGCTCATCAATATGGGCACAGGTCTGGTTACTCAAATCTGCAAGAACTGCTTCAATTTCCTTTTGTTCGCGAATTTCAAGCTCGCGAAGCTCATTGTTTAGTTTAACGACGCTGAGTGGCTCGACGAAGATCGTAGAACCGCTGGAGCTTTGGTCATGTACCATTCCTGGCACGTTGG
>CAUCWU010000254.1 GCA_958446555.1 uncultured Lachnospiraceae bacterium
AATATCAATATCTGTCATCCCCAATCCCTCTCTTTCGTCTTTTTCGGGTAGTGTTTTTCTTAATTTTCTCTTTCTACTATACAAGACAAAATTTAGAAGCGTTTTTCTTAAAAAATCAAAAAAATTTTTCTATAAAAGAAGAAAGCCACGAGGACAGGGTCACTTCTCCTGTCCCCATGGCTTTTTCATCTCCATGGCTCCATCCTATGGCTTTTGCCACTATTTATTTGTTTTCTGAATCCTGAGCATCCTCATTTGCCTCTGGAGAATCGCTCTCTTCGCTCTTTGTATCTTCAATCGACTTTGGCTCTTCACTTGCCTGATCACTGTTTTCCTGTGTCTCTCTTGAAGCAAACATATCTCTGGAGAATACCTGTGTATCAGCTGTCTGCTGATCCTGTGCGGTCATAACGATATGAACCTGCTCACCCTCTTCTGCTTCCTGTGCCTCTAACTCACGTTTTGCCTCTGCCACTACAGAATCACCATTTGCCTCATCTTCCTTCGGAATGTACTTGTCAAAAATTACAACTAAGAAGTAGGACTGTAAAAATGCGATCAAACCATAGCTTAACAGAATCAGTGGTGGGAAGAACAGACATCCCACGATAACAGCTACTGCAATGATAATCATCGCTAAGCTGCGGAACAGATGCTTTACACCGATGAACAATGCATTTCTGAGTGTAAAACGAATCTTATTGTAGAACTTTGCCTGAAGCGGATATACATAAACCAGTGTAATCAGATACAACAAGAAAATTCCAAGGAAGACAATGCCAAGGATACGGCTGATCTGTGTACCCATCATGAAGTATGCATAAATATCATACAAGAAGAATACAAGAAGCAATGTCATGATGATACCGATCACACTTCCCTGCTTGAAGTTCTCCTTGAAGGACTTGAAGAAGCTTCTGACTGTGTATGACTCCTCATCCCTTACTAATTTCAATGTTACATAATACACAGCTGTCGATGCCGGTCCAATCGTAATGATTGGGATACAGCAGACGGCCCACAACAGTGTCAGGATAAACACGTCTACGAGTTTTCCCATAAACCGCCAGATTGGATTGTCAAGATTAAACAAGCTTCCCATATAAGTACCTCTATTCCTCTTTCACATATTGCGCTGCGAACACGCAGACGCGCCCGGACGGCATGCTTTCGCCAAATTTGCCGCTCATAAGCTTTATTATATATGAGGACGCTCAAAAATGCAAATGAATGATGCATATTTTATGATTATTTTATACTAATCATACTATTTTCATTTCCATATCCGAAAAATTATGTTAGAATACTATTATACTTTTTACACCACAGAAAGGCATGGATTAAAATATGAGAATCGAAGCAGATGACCCAAGCAAAAAGCAACCGAAAAAGGAGGAGTTTACACCAGTAAAAAACGAAAAGCAGACGATAAAATCTGAAATCGCTAAGATGAAGTCGATGGGCTTTAAAGGCGGCTGGGAATACTTCTGGAGCTACTATAAGGTTCCCGTTTTCATCATTATCGCTGTAATTGTAATCGTTGTCAGCATTACCACATCAGTAATTAAAAACAGCCGACCGTTTATCGTGCAGGTTCACGTTTACAATAACTACCTAGCAGATGATGCCGACGTCGACTCACTTGAGCAGGAATTTGCCGACTACGAGGGCATGAACTTAAAAGATTATCAGATTAACTTTAACCTGACTGAATATCTTGACTTTAACGGAACCGATGAAAATTCTTACACTTCAATGATGAAGGTAATGGCAATGGCTGCCGCACACGATTTGGATGTGCTCGGTGGAAATACTGCATTTGTCAACTACTATGGTGTCGGCGAAGAAGATAACACCTTATTTGCTGATCTTGAGGAGACACTTCCTCCTGCATTCTTCCAGTATTTAAAAGAGCAGGATCGTATCCTTTACTTGAACCGCACCGACGAGGACGGCAAGGTACTCGGTCAGTATGCAGCTGCAATTGAGGTAAGCGATACCCGACTTGTAAACAAAAACTGCCTGCAAATCACACCTTGCTATCTTGGCATCGCTGTCAACACAACCAGATTAGATTCTTCCATTGATCTTCTGGAATGGATTTTTGATTATCCATAAGCTACCACGAGCCACTGGGTACAGGGCAAATGGCCCTAAAGGGCCACTTCCCCCGTCCCCAATGGCTCGTTTATTCTTTTAATGTGCTACTATCATTTAACAACACTGTTCCATACAAAAATAAAACGTCCGCTTTCCTTCCTGCTTCCGAATCAAAATCAATCAACTCCCCCAGCTTTTTCGGTGCCACATAGCGAATATCAACCACTGTAATTTCGCTGTACGCATCTATCAAAAGTGGGATCAAACTGCTTCCATACGAATCTCGAAAAACAATCAGCTTTTTTTCTTCTGCCGCATTCGGATTTTCAATTTTTAGAAGCGCTGCTGCCCCCGACAAGAAAAAATCATAGGGATCATTTCCATCTAATTTCTCCCAGTCGTAAACACCACCCGTTTTTCCCGTCTCAAAATTCTAGACTGTGTCCTGTGAAATCACGTCGCTATCTATATATTCAATTGTATCTGGCTTCATAGAAAGTGCTGCCTGACCATAATAGACACCATAGAAAGAATCGGTTGCCTGATGCGCCACCGGGGACGGGGTAAATGGCCCTAAAAGGCCACTTCCCCCGTCCCCAATGGCTTGCCCAGTGGCTCCCATTGCATTCTTTATCTCATTTGCGGTATCAACCAGCTTTTCCTGCCGCCAGTGACTGTCTGTCCGATAAAAGGAATCAATCTGCAGAGTCGGCACAACATCAATGAAGATCGCATACGGCATGCCATCCTTTATTTTTTCAAAGAACTCGTCGTAATCCATCGACGGATACCCATATTTTTCTGCCAAGAAATAACCTTTATCGGGTATAATCGCTGAGTAAATGGCATGATCACCATTTTTCAGATATAGCTTATACACATTTTCAAAGGCAGATACTGCATGTGCGACGGATGCCTCATTGATCTCGCTCTCAATTGCGGCTGCATAGCCATCCGCGACAAATATTCCATGAACGTCTTTCTGCTGATAAAGTTCAAACAAAGCTTCTGACTTTATCTTTCGAAAGGTCTCTCGATACGGAAACTGATCTTGGCTATAGCGCTCAAAACCACTCATGAAGCTGCCATCAAGCACACTTTCTACAGTAAGTGACGGTCTTTTTGCAAGGCGTCTTCTCTCGGAAACGGAGAGTTCCTGTGGCTTGTGGCACCATGAAAGGATGCTGAGAGCGCCAAGGGCGGCACCCAGCACGATGAGGGTGGATGCGGACTGTATATGTTTTCTTTTCACTCTATTCTTACCTTTCAAAACCGAAAATATAGAAATGGATTGTAGGAACCATCCACCAAGAATGCAGTTGATAGCAAAAGCACAATCAATAAAAACAATGGTGCAAGCCATGTGAGTACCTTCCCAACCTTGGTCTTTTCTACTATCCACTTCGGCAATGGGGTTGCACCGACTGCAGCCACTAGTATTAACACACCATAACTTCTAAGATAATAGATACTTTGCTCGGATGCAAATGGAATATCGCCTACTCCCACCAAACCGACAATTCTCTGTATTGCCTGTGGAATCGTGTCTGCTGAAAAAAGCACAAAGCTAACCAAAAGAATCATAAGCAAATATAAGTGTGCAATTGCACTCGGCATTTTTTCTAACCACTTTCCCCATAAGAATCGCTCACACAATAACAGGACACCAAATCCAACTCCCCACAGGACAAAGTTCCATGAGGCGCCATGCCAAAGGCCGGTTAGCATCCAGACGATTGCAACATTTCTGATATAGCGAAGGCTACCTACTCGACTTCCGCCGAGCGGAATATAGACGTAATCTCGAAACCAGCTTCCGAGGCTGATATGCCATCTTCGCCAAAATTCTTTTACACTTTTGCTGATCAGCGGATATTGAAAATTTTCTGGAAAATGGAAGCCAAAGATTCGCCCAAGTCCAATCGCCATATCACTGTAGCCAGAAAAGTCAAAATAAATCTGAAGAACAAGTGCCACCGCATATAGCCAGTAAAACAATACGCTCGGTTTCGTTGTCTTTATGCAAATGTCGGTCAGTTCGCCCAGTACATTCGCGATCAAAACCTTTTTACCTAGTCCAATGACAAAACACTGTACGCCAGATGAAGCAAGTGCGACACTATGTGTTCGCTCTGTCAATTCCTTCTCTATATCAATATAACGAACAATCGGGCCTGCAATTAGCTGAGGAAATAATGACACATAGGTTCCAAAATCGATAATATTTTTCTGTGCCTTTGTCTCTCCTCTCCAGACATCTACTGTATAACTAATAATCTGGAATGTGTAAAAGCTAATTCCAATTGGAAGGGAAAGCCTAAAAAGAGGAAGTGATGCACCCAAATGGTTAATATTTTCA
>CAUCWU010000255.1 GCA_958446555.1 uncultured Lachnospiraceae bacterium
GACATCAACACCTGTATCGCTCCAAGTTGCAGACACGGATATATCTCGAATTACTTGGTTTAAAATAAATGTCGTGATTTCATATGCATAAACCGTAATATCCTTTGCCGCGCCACCTCCCAACTTCGGATTAAAATACCGATTTTCTTTGTCATCTGGCGCTACAAATCCAATATTACACTGCAAAACGTTTGGCATTCCGATCTTTTCTTGTTCCACCCATCTTTTTGCCTGTTGCACAGCAGGAAGATACCGACTCCACAAAGCTTCCATAATAAAAATCTTTTTCTCACTCGCTAGCGCATACAAATTCTTCGCTTCCTCTGAATTTTGAAACATCGCTTTCTCACACAAAACTGGTACGCTGTGATTTACGCAAAGCACACTCAAGCGATAATGATCATTTGATGTCACTGCAATATAGGCACAATCTGGTTTTTCTTTCTCCAATAGTGTCTCGTAATCATCATAATAGCTTTCAACACCATTCTCTTTTGCAAAGTTTTCTGCTCGCGCAAGACTTTTACTGGCAACTGCACATACCTCGCATCCGTCAATTCGCGATACGGCATCACAAAACTGCCTTGCAATATGACCTGCCCCTAAAATGGCAAAACGAAATTTTTTCATAAGGGTCCTCCTATTTTAATGATCATTATATCATTCTTTTCTTCCATAATTCAATTCTGGTTCTGCAGCGATAGGAGCCAAAGTCTGACTGTCCATATTGTAAGATACTATTTTTTTATCAGGCTCAGCAAAGTTCGATGCACCACCAAGGCCAAAATACTTCTCAAAGAACGCTTTCAGCTTATCAATAATTGTTTGTTTTTTCTTTTCTCGGCAACCACCACCAAAACGGGAAATCGGTGGCATAAGCTTATCAATATCTGTTCCTGCCGTCTTGATTTCTCCGTCTCGAAACGCATTATCAATAAACTTGCGTGCTGCCTGCGGCTTGAGCTTTTCTGTTGCAATAATCTCCTGCAGCTCTCGCTCTCGCTGCTCTACCACATAATCATGCCACTCAGCCATCACATCATCCACATCATTGATACCTGAAATAAAATTCTCAATCAGCTGCTTCTTACTGCGAAGCTCTGGACTTGCACTGATCGCCTTATTAATCGTAATCAATACTTCCTTATCCTCGCAGTGGGTATCGTGGTATTTTTTTACCAACATCAATATATAGTCAATATTGATTTCCACCTGACGAATCAGTTCAATTTCAAATATCACATCATCGGTAATATCTGCTCTTTCCTTGCTCTTTCGTCCCCACTCTTCACGCAGATCTTGATAGCGACCAAGATAATCTTGTAAATCACGCTCTGAAATTAGTTCCTTGTCCTTGAAATCATCAAAAGACAACAACAGATTTCGCATACGTAAAATTGCGCCAAACAGAGCGATAAATTCCTTCTGATTTTGTTCTCCGATAATCTGCGGATCTGATAATGGAAACTTTTCATTCAGTTCTTCCATCAAATCTACATAGCCTGGCATTGGCTTTCCGTCAACAGATTCATAACCATAGTAATAATCTTTGAAGCTTTGCAGTAAAACAATTCCTCCTGCATTCTTATCTCCAAACAGAGAAATTGCGCTGTCCACTCGTTTTTGTAAATTTCGAAAACAAACAACATTTCCGAACGTCTTAATTGAATTTAAAATACGATTTGTACGAGAGAATGCCTGAATCAAGCCATGCATCTTTAAATTCTTATCCACCCACAGCGTATTCATTGTAGTCGCGTCAAAACCTGTCAAAAACATATTGACAACAATCAAAAGATCCAATTCTTTATTCTTCATACGAAGTGATACGTCCTTGTAGTAGTTTTGAAACTTGTCACTGGATGTATCATAGTTTGTATGAAACATTTCATTATAATCCTGAATCGCATCATCCAAAAACTCTCTTGATGGCTGATCTAGTGCAGAAGTATCTTCAGAATTCTCTTCATCCAAAATTCCATCCGATTCTTCCTCATTCACACCATAGCTGAATATCGTTGCAATACGCAGTTTCTTGGTTGGATCTGCTTTGATCTGCCTTTTAAATTCCTGATAATATAGCTTCGCCATCGGTACACTTGATACCGCAAAGATAGAATTAAATCCGCTGACACGCTGCTTCTGCTTGATTTCCTCCACTTCATCACGCTTAGCAGATGCCACTTCTTCTATATTCATCAGTGTATTATAAATATATGTTTTATCACCACGATACGTTTTCTGATCAAAATGTTCTAGTATGTACTGTGTCACAAGTTGAATACGCTCAGGAGCCATCATAACTTTTTCTCGGTTAATGTCCCAGACCATCTCATCTGTAATTTCCTCATCAATATCCATTGTCTTGATGTAATCCACACGAAACGGAAGGACATTTTTATCATTAATGGCATCCACAATCGTATAGCTATGAAGCTGAGCGCCAAAAGTTTGAGCTGTTGTATAAAATTCTGGATTCTTCGCTCTGCCTGAATTAACCGGAAAAATCGGTGTTCCAGTAAAGCCAAACAGATGATATTTCTTAAAATTCTTTACAATAGCCGTATGCATATCTCCAAACTGACTGCGATGACACTCATCAAAAATGATGACGACATGCTTGCCATATACCTCATGTCCCGGATTTTTCTTAATAAAAGTCGCCAATTTCTGAATCGTTGTGATAATGATTTTCACTTCTGGATTTTCCAATTGTCGTTTCAAAATCACAGTAGAAGTATTGCTGTTAGCTGCACCCTTCTCAAAACGATCATACTCCTTCATCGTCTGATAATCCAGATCCTTACGGTCAACCACAAACAATACCTTATCAATATATGGAAGTTTAGAGGCAAGTCGTGCCGTCTTAAACGAGGTCAGTGTTTTTCCAGAACCCGTCGTATGCCAAATATAACCACCACCCTCAATGCTGCCATATTTCTTATAATTATTTGCAACTTCAATGCGATTCAGAATCCGCTCCGTAGCTGTAATCTGATATGGGCGCATTACCATCAGCATATTCTCAGACGTAAAGACACAGTATCTCGTAAGGATATTCAAAATCGTATGCTTTGCAAAAAATGTCTTTGTAAAATCAACAAGATCAGGAATCACTCGATTCTTGGTATCTGCCCAAAAACAGGTAAACTCAAAGCTATTGCTCGTCTTTGTCTTACTAGATCCCTTCTTTTCATGTTCCTTTTCCGCATTTTTTCTGGTACTATTCGAATAATATTTTGTATTTGTGCCATTGGAAATCACAAAAATCTGCACATACTCAAACAAACCAGATCCTGCCCAAAAGCTCTCTCGCTGATAACGATCAATCTGATTGAATGCCTCGCGAATCGCAACTCCTCTGCGTTTTAACTCAATATGCACCAAAGGAAATCCATTCACTAGCACAGTCACATCATATCGATTGTCATATTTTGCCCCATCAGCCTTGCCGACGACATACTGGTTGATAACCTGCAAAAAATTGTTATGAATATTCTTTTTGTCAATCAGCGTAATGTTTTTCGTCAAACCGTTATCACGCTTTAAGACTTGCACATTGTCTTCCTGAATCTTTCTGGTCTTTTCCACAATGCCCTCATTCGAGTTTGCAAGCGTATCTGAGAAAAAATGCTTCCACTCATCATCAGAAAATTGATACTCATTCAGTTTTTCAAGCTGAGTATGCAAATTTGCAATCAAATCTTTTTCGTTATGAATATGCAGATATTCATAGCCCTGCTCACAGAGCAAACGAATAAATTCTTTCTCTAGTTCTGCCTCAGACTGATAACTATCCGAGCGCGCCTTTTCTGGCTCATATTCTGTGACTACTGTATTTTCATTTGTTGCTGCAACAATGTTGAAAAATGGCACATATATCGCCTCCCTTACTTTTGTATTTTCTCAAACGATAATAATTTATCTCGGTAATATTCGTACTGCTTTTGACGTGCTTCGATTTCCGCTGGTAGACCGGTGGAAAGGTCATTGCAGAGGGTATCGAAGCGGTCAAGGATTGAGACAATGCGGTTTTGTTCCTTAATAGATGGTAATGGAATTAAAACATTCGATAACGCTTCACCACTTACATGAGGAACTCCTGCACCTCGTTTCATACCATTCAAAACAGACTCCATATTCTTCAGCACATAATATAAATATTTTGCTGTAGAAATCCCATCAATTTCTTCATAGCCAAATCCATCCGTTATGAATATTGGCTGATTCCAATAAGAAACAAAACCTGCTGATGCACCGCTACGTGCAATAACTATAATTTTTCCATCATGATTAGAACGATTAATATAATATGCTGGTTCCTGTCCACCTAAAATAACAGGAATACTACCTTTTTTTTCATTTTTCTTCGTAATATACTCACCTCTAAAAACAGTCGCTACCGCAGACAAAGGCAGTACAACACATCCAAACACATACTGAATAAGC